>DATEGN010000252.1:0-10475 GCA_035280125.1 Gemmatimonadaceae bacterium
CTCGCCGCCGAAGCCGGCCTCGATCAGAAGTCGCTCTTCTGGTTCCGCATCGGTGCGTTGCTTCACGACGTCGGCAAGCTGATGATCCCACCGGAAATCCTCAACAAGCCCGGACGCTTGACGGCTGAGGAATGGGTGATGATCAAGAAGCACCCGGTGTGGGGCGTCGAGATGCTCGCGGACATCGACTTCCCGTGGGACGTGAGACCGATCGTCGAATCCCATCACGAGCGATGGGACGGAGCCGGATATCCGCACGGCCTCAAGGGCGAAGAGATTCCTCGCACGGCACGCATTCTCTGTGTCGCCGACGTGTATGACGCGCTGACGTCCGAGCGCAGCTACAAGAAGCCGGTCTCTCATGACCAAGCGTTGGACATGATGAGAAGCGACGTCGGTCATCAGTTCGATCCGGAGCTCTTCCCGTTGTTCGAGACGGTCATGGAACGTCTCGGCCCACCGCGTCGTCGCGGGTTGGCGAATCCGCCAACGCCGACCGAGCAGGTTCCGGCGGCTCCTCCTGCTGAAGTGCCGGGTGAGGTCGACGATCTAACGGGTGTTCTCGTGCGCCGCGCCTTCCTCGACGCGGCGAACAACACGCTGCTGCGTCGTCGCGCGAACGATCCCGCGTCGGCGCTGCTCGTCATCGACGTCGATCATTTCAAGCTCGTCAACGATACCTACGGACACCTTCAGGGCGACGACGTGCTCAAGGCGGTCGTCGCGCTGCTGACACGCGGCGTGCGCGGTGGCGACGTCATCGGTCGTTATGCAGGTGACGAGTTCGTCGTTCTGTTGCCGCGCACGACGATGGACACCGCGCGCGAAGTGGCGGATCGGTTACGGAGCACCGTCGAGCGAGAACGCATTCCGCTGCGTGGTACACCGAGCGAAACCGTCGGGGTGACGTTGTCGATCGGCGTCGCGACCGCCGATCACGCGGACCACGTCGAAGCCGTTTTCGCGGCGGCCGACCGGGCCCTCTACGAGGCGAAGCGCGCGGGACGTAATGCCGTTGCTCTCGCTGGCACCGCAACCGAGGCATCGCAGCCGCAGCTCAATCTCAATCGGTTCGTGGGGCGCGTGGAGGAGCTCAAGCGGCTCGTCCGCATGCTCGATACGGCATTCCGGGGCGAGCCGCGCGTCGTTGCCGTCGTTGGCGAAGCGGGAGTCGGCAAGTCGACCTTGCTGCGTCAACTCCTGCCCGAGGTGCGCTTACGCGGCGGTTCGCTCGTCATGGGCCGTGCACTCGAAGCAGACGTGAAGCCACCGTACGGACCGTGGGCGGAAATTCTCTCGAACATCAAACAGCGCGTGAACGCGCCCGGTCGCGTCTGGCGTGAATTGCCGCGACTGGTCCCCGCCCTGTCCGATGGCAGCGAGCCACGTCCGGAGAGTACCGGAAGCAAATACGCACTGTACGAGGAAATCGTCGAGTACGTGCGACTCGCGGCGGCAACGTGTCCACTGGTCCTCGTGCTCGACGACATGCAGTGGGCAGATTCGGCCACGTGGGACACGCTCGAGCACCTCGTCCCGCAGCTCGACCAGGATCACATCCTGATCTGCCTCACGATTCGCGCCGAAGACAAGAGCAAGGACGTGATGGACCGCCGCCGCCGGCTGTCTCGCGATGAGCGGTTCAGTGAGATCTCGCTGCAGCGCCTAACGCGCGCCGAGCTGGAGCAATGGCTTGCCGCGGCCTCGCGTGGACAGGAGCTCGGGCGCGAACTGCTACCGGTACTCTACCGGCACACGGAAGGAAACCCATTCCTCGTCGTGCAGGTGCTGCGTGCGCTCGTCGAGGAGGGCGAGATTCGTTACGAAGGCGAGCGCTGGATCTGGAAGCAGACCTCGGAGCTGCGCCTCCCCGTCGCCGTCAGCGACCTCATGGCGCGTCGTCTCGACCGCCTGAGCGAGAAAACGCGCAACATCCTCACGACGGCGGCGGTGATCGGCCGCGTGTTCGATATCGATCTTGCCCTGGCCGCGGGAGCCGGAAGCGAAGACGAGCTGCTCGACGTCATCGACGAAGCGGTCGCCGCCGCTGTACTCGAGCCGTCGCGCAACGACGCGGATTCGTACACCTTCACGCACACGCTGCTCCTCGACGCGATCAAGGAGACCGCGAACCAGCGCCGGCTCAAGCGCATTCACCACGCGGTGGGTGAAGCGCTCGAGAAGCGCAACTCGAACGCGATCGCGGAGCTCGCGGGCCACTTCGACCAGGCCGGTGTCAGCGACAAAGCGTATCGTTATGCGATGCAGGCTGGCGAAAGCGCGACGACAGTGTACGCACACGACGAGGCCGCGGCCTTTTTCACTGTGGCGCAGCGCCACGCCGCCACCGCGACGGAGCGCCTCAATGCGTTCATGGGCGCAATCAAGGTAGCAGAGGTGTCCGGCCGTTATGCAGAAGCCGTGGAGTTGTGCAAGACCGCGCTGAGCAGTGTTCAGGATGAGGTTACGCCGCGCGAGAAGCTGCCATTGCTCATCTCGTACGAGCGGGTCCAGGCCTTCCTCGGTAAGCCGCTGACGCAGACGCTCGAGGTCTATCAGTCGCTCCTCAAAGAAGCCGAGGAGATGGGCCTGGAAAAGGAACGCGTCTCGCTCCTCACGATGCTCTCCACGACGTACGGCAGCTTGGGTGACCCGGCGACCGCCCAGCGGTTGGCGCGCGAGAGCGCCGACATGGCCGAGCGAATCGGCGAGCGTCTGTTGCATGCCCACGCGCTCATGCGCGTCGGCTGGACGTTGTTCGAGGCCGGCTCGGAGGAGGCGATCGCATTTTATCGACGCGCGCAGGAGATCTGCAGCGAGATGGACGACCGGCACGGCTACGTGCGCTGTCAGATCACCATCGGCGTGAGCTATTCGAAAGTCGGAAACATGTCGGCCGCGATCGAAGCATTCCGAAGCGCGGTCGAACTTGGCCTGCAAGCGGGTGCGCCAGACTGGGCGGGCGTTGCCGCGCTCAACCTCGGCGTTCTCTTCATGTGGAGTGGCCGCTTCGATGAAGCGCGACAACGCTTCGAAGATGCGCGGAAATTGTTCATCAAGCTCAAAAACGAGCCACACCGCGTCGCAACCGTGTACAACATGGGCCACCTCGCGCGCGAAAGCGGCGATCCGACGCGCGCGCTAGAGCTCTACGAGGAGGCGGCAACGAGCGCACGGCGCCTCGGTCAACTGGACATGGAAATTGGCGCCCTCGCCGGCGCTGGCCTGGCTGGTCTGGACCTCAACCGACGCGACTACGCGTATACGGCCGCGCGCAATGCCGAGACGATGGTCGGCGAGCGCTTTGATTGGTGGTTCCAGAACCGCGAGCTCGTCGAGGCGCTGAGCGTACGCGTCGCGCTGGAGCTCGGGCGGCGCGACGAGGCTGAACAGCGATTCCGCACCGCGCTCGCGGACACCGAGCCGCGTGATGCGCGGTGTGCTGCCTGGTTGGCGGCTGAATGTGCGCCGGCTCTGATTGCCGCCGGCGCCGATGTATGGGAATTCGTGAGAAGGTTCTCACAGCGCGCCGATGACCTGGGGTACACGGCGCTCGCGACACGATTCCGCTCGCTGCTCGCGCGACACGGCCGCTCGTCCGGCAGCCGTCGCGCCTTGGGAGCCTAACGCTTCTCGTCGTCGGGTTCGTCCGCGGGACGGCCGCGACGCGACGAACGCGGCCCAACAAAACGCAACACCACGGCAGCGGCAAGAAAGGCAATCCCGATCCAGCGCATGCGTTCCATATCGCTGCGGATGCCATAGCCGAACAGCACCAGCCCGATCACCGCGAGCCCCAGCTTCAGCTGAGTAAGAGCACTCATCCTTCGTCCATCATCCGCGCGCCTGGGGCAGTCCCGCGCGCTTCGCCTCTGGGTCCGGGACGTCGATCACCATGCGGAGCAGCGCCGTCGAGAACACTTTTCCCTGTGCGTCGGTTTTGAGTGAGAGCGTGCCCCCACCGTCCAGCGCACCGTGCAACAAGAAGTTGAGTGCCTTGAGGTTCGGCAACTCGTATCGTTCGACATCGCCCGTTATCACGCCACGGAAATGGTCGCGCACACGCTCGCGCGTGACGTATTTCTCGATCAGCGGAAACCACTCCGGTTTCAGCGCGATCACCCCGACGTTCGCCGTATCGCCCTTGTCCCCTGATCGCGCGTGCGCAATGTCGACGAGTTGAACGCGCATCACGCTACCTCGACGTGAGTCTGCACGACGCGTTTGTCGATCAGCGCTGGCCAATACGCTACGATCTCTTCCACTTTGGGACGCCCTCCGGCGAAGCCGGTGACCGTCGGAGGTCCATTCAATACGAGTGGCGCGAGTTCGCGCGTGAAACGCTCGACCAGACTACGATCCGGCGAACGAACACCGATACGGAGCTGAACTTCGGGAGCATCGCGATGTTCGCCGGACAGCGGACCGTGCGCCGCCGAGACACCGACGAACTCGGTGAGTATTTGATCGAACTTCAATCCGAGATGCTCCAATCGTGCGCGCAGCACCTCGTCTGCCTTACGAGCCTTGTCGAGGGCGTCCGGCCAGGCGTAGACGAGCGTACCGACTGCCTTGAACCCGGCGCGATACGCAATCGAGACTTTCAGCTTATCCGTTGGCGGACGCCCCGTAATCGCGGAGACACGAACTCGATCCGGGCCGTCTGATGCAAGCTGGATCGACGTGAAATCAGCGATCACGTCCGGCGTTATATACGAGTGCGGATCACCCATCTCGTATACGAGCTGCTCGGTGACCGATTGCACCGAGATTCTGCCACCGGTACGTGGATGTTTAGCAATGACAAACGTGCCGTCCGGCTTGGCCTCGACGATCGGATAACCGACATCGGCGAGATCCGGAATGCTGCGCCAATCGTACATGCAGTTCCCGCCGGAGCACTGGGCGCCACACTCGATGATGTGTCCCGCGATGATTCCTGCCGCGAGCTTGTTCCACTCCTCGGCTCCCCAGCCAAATTCGTAACGGATCGGCGCCATTGTCAGCGCGGTATCGGTCGAACGCCCGGTAATCACGATGTTGGCGCCGTGCTCGAGTGCTTCCACAATCGGTACCGAGCCGATATACGCGTTGGCGGAGAGCACGCGATCGCGCACGTCCGCAAGCGCCTCGCCGGTATCCATGTTGCGCAGTTCGTGACCCGCGGCAATGAGCTCGTCGAGTCGGGGTAACAGATCGTCACCCGTAACGACGCCCACGCGAACGTCGGCGCGGACACCACCCCGGTTCGCGACGGCGCGAATGGCTTCCGCGCATGCCGGCGGATTCACACCTCCAGCGTTGGCGATCACGCGCACGCCGCGCTTCGCGATCGCGGGCAGCACACTCTCGATGGCGCCGACGAAGTCACGTGCATAGCCGAGCTTGGGATCCCGCTCCTTCTGCTTCTGCAGAATCGACATCGTTACCTCGGCCAGATAATCGAGCATCAGGTAATCGATGTCGCCGCCTTCGACCTGACGGCGCGGCGCCTCCAGCCAATCGCCCCAGAATCCTTGGCCCGCCGCGACGCGCACCAATTGCTTCTTGATCGTCATACGTTGTCGAGGTACGCGGGCAGGACGAAAGCGCCAAGATGCGGACCGGCGTTCTGCAGTGAGGCATCGAGCGCCATCGCGAGCACGTCGCGCGTGTCTTCAGGCGAGATGATGGCATCGACGTAACCGCGCGCCGCCGCATAACGAGCATCGAGCTGGTGCTCGTAATCCTCGCGCATCTCTTCGACCGCCGTCGCCACCTCTGGGTCCGGTGGCTTGCCACGCTTTTTTGCCTCTTCGAGCGCGGGCCCGTGTACGGCCTGAATCGCCGACTCTCCCTCCATTACTCCCATCCTGCCGGTCGGCCAACTGAAGATGAAATCGGGATCGAAGCCCTGCCCTGCCATTGCGTAGTAGCCCGCGCCGGACGCGTGATTCACGGTGAGCACGATCTTTGGGACACGCGCTGTCGCCATGGCTTCGACGAATCGAGCCCCGGCGCGAATGATTCCCTCGTGCTCCGCCTCGGGCCCGACCATGAATCCCGAAACGTCCTGAACGAACAACAATGGAATTCGTTGCCGATCACAGCGTTCGATGAAGAACGCGACCTTCTCGGCGCTCTCGGCGTACAGAATCCCGCCAAATCGCGGCTTCTCACCTGGACGTCCCTTGATGAGCCCACGCTGATTCGCGATCAGCCCGACGCCGATGCCGCGAATGTGGACATCGCCGCAGATCATCTCTTTCGCAAGGCCTGGCTGGAACTCGTCGATTGCACCATTGTCGACCAACGTACGAATCACTTCGTGCATGTCATAGGACATGCGATGGTCGGAGGGCAATACATCATACAAGTGCGCAGCGTCCGGTTCCTTTCCAACAGGAGACGAACCGTGCTTCTGATCCGGCAACATCGCGACGAGCTCACGCAATTTCGTTAGGCATGCCCGATCATCGTCCACCGCGTAGTGCGCGACGCCGCTCGTTTCGGTGTGCGTCGCCGCACCGCCCAGCGTCTCGGCGTCGATCGTCTGTCCCGTGGCGCCCTTCACGAGATTTGGACCGCCGAGTCCCATGAACGACGTGCCCTTCACCATCACGATGAGGTCCGACAAAGCGGGCAAATAGGCTCCGCCCGCGATGCACGGGCCCATCACTGCCGCGATCTGCGGAATGCGCAGATATCGGCGCATGATCGAGTTGTAGTAGAAGAGCCGCGCCGCGCCGTACTGGCCCGGGAAGACACCACCCTGGTATGGCAGGTTCACACCCGCCGAGTCGACGAGGTAGATGATGGGAATACGGCAGCGCATCGCGACTTCCTGCGCGCGCAGCATCTTCTTGATGGTCTCCGGCCACCAGGAGCCTGCCTTCACCGTCGCGTCGTTCGCGACGATCACGACGCTGCGTCCTTCGACGATTCCGATACCCGTCACGACTCCGGCCGCCGGCGCGCCCTCGTCGTACTGATCGTACGCAACGAGCAGTCCGATCTCGAGAAATCGGGTGTCGCGATCGCAGAGTCCCGCGATGCGTTCGCGCGCGGTGAGCTTCCCCTGCTTGTGCTGTTTGGCAATGCGATCGGGGCCGCCGCCCTGGCGCAGCTTGTCCTCCAGCGTACGCACCGCCGACACGAGATCGCGCAGTCGCGAATGCGCGCGCTCGACCTTGCGGGTGCTTCCGCCTGCTGCTCCCCTGCCGGCCGTGCCTGTCACGCTTCCTGGCGCTGTCGCTCCGCGAACCAGCCGCGAATGTAATCCACGAGATCACTCGTTGGCGTGCCCGGTCCAAAGAGCTTTCCAACTCCGCTCTGGCGAAGTTGCTCCATGTCTTCGCGCGGAATGATGCCGCCACCGGTGATGAGTATGTCATCACGGCCCTGCTCGGTGAGCAAATCGCGCACGCGCGGAAAGAGAGTCATGTGCGCACCGCTGAGCACGGAGAGCCCGACCACGTCGACGTCCTCCTGGATCGCGGCGTTGGCGATCATCTCCGGCGTTTGGTGCAGACCCGTATAGATCACTTCCATGCCCGCGTCACGCAGAGCGGCGGCAACGACCTTGGCACCTCGGTCGTGGCCGTCGAGGCCTGGTTTGGCGACGAGCACGCGAATTGGACGCATTTCTGGGCAGAGAGTTGAGCGTAGAGTGTAGAGCGTAAAAAGCTAGCGGCGTTTCGCGCGGGCGGGCAACTTGCGAACCGACTCGCGCTGGCGTGCGACCAACAGCATTTCAGTCGAATGGCGCGTCAGTGGGCGATCGCGCCACCCGTCATACGCCTCTTCGACGATGAGACCGGCCACGGCGCAAAGTTCGGCAAGCCGGGTTGCATTGTAGAGACGAATGCGATGCTCGCGAGTGCCCTCTCCGCCGGGACCGCGCCAGCGCGATTCGATCGTGAGAATGCCGGACAATGGATCGAAGCTCCGTTCCTGCGCGTGGAGCGTTCCGTCTGACGTTTGCCACCAGTCGCGGTCGAGGAAGCGCGCCATCACCCCGTCGCGACTCCCGCCGTGCCATACGAGTGTCCCACCGGGTGCGAGCACGCGCGCAAACTCATCGATCACGCGCTGATCGTCCGCAGGGTCGGCGAAAAAGCCGAAAGACGTGAAGAGATTGAGCACAGCGTGGAAGCGGCCTGTCCAATCGGTCGGAAGCTCGCGCATATCGCCGCGGTGGTACCTGAGCGAGGCCCCCGTACCGCGCTTCCTGGCTCGGGCGAGGAGCGTCGTCGAGAGATCCAAGCCATCGACGAGAAAGCCCGCTTCCGCGAGCAGATGACTGTGTCGCCCCTGTCCGCACGGTACGTCGAGGATACGCGAGCCTGTGGGCAACCCGAGCACGTCAATGACACGCGCGACCTCGCGCCGATCGCGCTCGAGCGTGAATAGCGGTTCGTACTCCCGGAGGTACTCGACATCGAAGTACCGTGCCCACCACTCAGCTTGCCGAGGGCTCAGAAGAACACGGGCTCCCGATAGGCACCAAATACGCTCTCGAGTGCAGCGCGGATCTCGTACAACGTGCAGTAACGCCTCGCGCACTCGAGGATGTACGGCATCGTGTTTTCGGATCCCTGCGCCGCTTGTCGCAGTGCATCGAGTGCCTCACGACACGCGGTGTCATCGCGTTTCTTGCGCATCTCGCCCAAGCGCTCGCGCTGTGACCGGTCCGCGTCCTCGCCCACTCTGAGGAGTGGGATCGTCAATTCAGGCTCGTTCGTGACGAACTCGTTTACGCCGACAATGACGCGCCGGTGCTGCTCTATCTCCCATTGCTGGCGCGCTGCCGACTCGGCGATCTTGCGTTGGAACCATCCCTGCTCGAGGCCGCGCACCACACCACCGACTCGCTCGATCTCGGTGAACAATCCCTCCGCTTCCTGTTCGAGCTGATTCGTGAGCGACTCGAGATAATACGAGCCACCGAGCGGGTCGACGACGTTAGGCACGCCTGTCTCGAAGGCCAGCAGCTGCTGCGTGCGGAGCGCCACCTGAACCGCCTGCTCGGTCGGCAACGCGAGCGTCTCGTCCATGGAATTCGTGTGCAGCGACTGCGTTCCGCCCAGGACGGCAGCGAGCGCTTGATACGCAACGCGAACGACGTTGTTCATCGGCTGTTGCGCGGTGAGCGTGACCCCCGCGGTCTGCGAGTGAAACCGCATGATCCACGAGCGGGGATTGCGCGCCCCGTAGCGCTCCTTCATGTGACGCGCCCATATGCGGCGAGCGGCCCTGAGCTTTGCAATCTCTTCGAAAAAGTCGTTATGGATGTCCCAGAAAAACGAAAGCCTCGGCGCGAACTGATCGACGTCGAGGCCCCGGGCGATACCGCGCTCCACGTACGTGAAGCCATCGGCGAGTGTGAAGGCGAGCTCCTGCGCGGCGGTTGATCCCGCTTCACGAATGTGATAGCCCGAGATGGAAATCGTATTCCACTGCGGCGCGTTCCGCGCGCCCCACTCGAAGCAGTCCACGATCAGACGGAGCGCGGGCTCGATGGGGAAGCACCACGCATGCTGCGCCATATACTCTTTTAGAATGTCATTCTGAATGGTGCCGCGCAGCTTCTCGGCAGCGACGCCCTGCTTCTCCGCTGCGGCGATATAAAAAGCCCACAGAACGATCGCGGGGCCATTGATCGTCATCGACGTCGAGACTTCATCCATGGGGATGCCGTCGAACAGCACTTCCATGTCGGCGAGACTCGAGATCGCGACGCCCGTCTTGCCGACCTCACCTTCTGACCGGGGGTGGTCAGAGTCGTAGCCCATCAGTGTGGGGAAGTCGAAGGCTGTAGAGAGACCTGTTTGACCGTGCGCGAGGAGGAACTTGAATCGTTCGTTGGTGTCCCGCGCGCTGCCGAAGCCCGCGAACTGACGCATCGTCCACAGGCGGCCTCGATAGCCCGTTGGATGGATGCCGCGCGTGTATGGGTACTGGCCGGGAACACTGAGGTCCGTCGCCGTGGATGCTGGAACGTCCAGCGCCGTGTAGAGCGGATCGACCTCGCGCTCGGAGTTCATGAAGCCGATGTCGCGCAGCTCGCCTTCCGCGAAGCGTCGGCGCCATTCGGCGACCTCGGCGCGTAATCGTTCGAGCTCGCGGCGAGACTCACCGTCGCCGTCGCCGCTCAACTTTCCTCCCCGCAGATCTCGCGTGGACGTCATCGTGCTTTGCTCTCCGATTTCGTCAGAAGGTTCGCGCTCCGCTCGAGCAGCTCGTCGGCAACGGCGAACGGATTCGTTCGACCTGCTTCCAGCTCTTCGAGACGGTCATCGAGCCATTGGTTCGTCGTATCGTCACTCCACAGACGTCGCCGGACTTTGTTTTCCACAACTTCGACGACGCGTGCGCGAAGACGCGCTCGGCGCCGCTCGCGCAGGACGCCGCTTCGCTCAAGATAACCGAAGTGCCGATCGACGGCCTCGACCAACTCTGAAACTCCCTCACCGTTGGACGCCACGGTGCGGAGC
>DATEGN010000253.1:0-14251 GCA_035280125.1 Gemmatimonadaceae bacterium
CGCCGTCCTCCTCGGCGGGGCGACGGTTTCGCGGCGTCATCAGCGCGCCGACATTTTGCAATCGTGGCCTCAGGCTGCCGGGACCGTCACGCACTGCTCGCTGGAAGTAGAATCTGCCCTCCGCCGGAACACGAGAGCGGACTCGTGGTGGGTGGTCTGTGACATCATGTTGGCCGTGAAGGGCCAATCGTTCGCGTCGCACACTGTGTCGGCGCCTCGGGAATCGGGCCGTGGAGGCGTGGCATACACGGTGGATCGAGGATCGATCTCAGAAGTGAAACCCGAGCAAATCCTTCGCGCCTGGATCCGCCAACATCCACACGGAAGTACTGTCGACATCCGCTACAATCCAGCGAAGCCAACAGAGACGTCCTTCGTCGGCTGCGATCAGGTGCTCGACGTCAACCCGGTTCCAAGTTCGCTCATCGGCGTGGTCCTCTTTGCCGCGATCTCGACGTTCTGCGGGGTGCTCGTGCGCTTTGGCGGCCGTGCAGCGCATGGTCCATCTCCTTTGTGATGTATTGCGTTGAATGCCGCGGAGAGAAAAACGGCCACCGTGTTGATTCTGCGTGATGAGCGGCGGCGGCCTCGCGCATGGTGAAAGAATTCGAGTCGTTAGTGCAGCCGTAGGTGTGAATGAACGAGCAGCGCGCTTGGTGATGCATTGGTGCCCGGTGAGCGGTCGGCCATAAGCACTCATGAAACAGTGGCGACGAGTCAGCTGGCGGCTCATCGCGCACTCGGGTGCGAGCGACGTGACGGTGTAACAGGGTCGTCGCGGTCGGTGGCACGCGCGCAGCGGTCGTCGGTTGCGCGATTGGTGTGAGCGGACCGTCGTTGGTCGTCACTGGCACGGTCTCGAGCGTCCGCGGCCGACGTCCAGTGGTGACGAGGCACTGCGGGAGGAGCAGGGGCACACCAACGCGACCGCGTGGTCGTAGCGCAGCTGGCCAGACTCGACGACTCGCGAGGTCGGCTGTGCCTCACGAGGCGTATGTCGACTCGACCTGACTCACGACCCGCCGGGATACTTAGAGAGACGCAGGTGTCACAACGTCGCTGACAAGCGCACATTCCGCAGTGGGACGTGCGCAATCGCGACCTGCTCAACCGGAGTCGAAATCGCCTATCGATCGGCGAACGCGTGCAGCGCGGCGTGCGCGCGACAGACTGGCGCGTCGCCGAGTGATTTCGCGAACATGGACTACTGGGCGCCTCTAACCAATGCGCCTCGACAACGGACCTCAGGACAGAGGCGCCGACACGATATATCGGGCCAGCGCCTCTGTGCCGGGCTCAGTAGTCTCGGCCGCGTCCCCCGCCACCGCCACCGCCACGACCGCCGCGGCCACCACCACCGCCACCGCCGCCGCCGTAATTGTCTCTGCGGCCGGCCGAGGGATTCCCGCCGCCAAGCCGCGTCACATTCTCCGCCGCCGGACCCTTTTGGCCCTGTACCACATCGAACTCCACGCTCTCGCCTTCGTCCAAGGACTTGAATCCTCCGCCCTGAATGGCGGAATGATGGACAAAGAGATCCTTGCTGCCGTCCTCAGGGGTGATGAAGCCGAATCCCTTGTCATTATTGAACCACTTCACCGTGCCTTTCGTGCGCATTGCGGCCTTCTCCTGTTCTCACTTTTCTCGTTGAATTCGGACTTCGACATGGTGCGCTTGCCAGACAACTCGTGCAGCCTCGTCAGGATGCAGTTTCCGCTCCAGGGTGGCCTCGATAACAATCGAATATCATAGTGAAAGATGCCCAGGAACAGTGATCCTCGCCGACTTCTACGCAAGGCGATCGACCTGACCGGTCTCACCGACCGCGAATTCGCCAGGAACCGGCTCCTTGTCAACGAGCGCACCCTCCGCTACTGGCTGTCCGGTGATGCCGGTATCCCCGGTCCGGTGCGCATCATATGCCGCGCTATGGTCGATCATCCAGTCGCAAGTCGGGAGCTCGCCCGGGCCGCCGGGAAAGTGGAGCGCAGAGCCTGGCCCAAGGGGCGCTGAGGTCCATGAGCAATCACCGAAGCATCTCCTCCCTGACTTTGCTCCTTGGGATAATCGTGGCCGCCTGCTCGTCCGGCAAGCCAGTCATGAAGGATACCGCCCACGGCTCACCCGTCCTCGAGCGCCACGCGCTCGATCTCGACGGCGATTCGGTGCCCGACTCGATCCTGATATTCCGAGGGGACAGCTCGCATCCTGGCGTGGCGGGCAAGATCGAGTTGCGTATGTCGCGCGCCGGCACGCGCGTGTTGCAGGATTCCAATCGGTACGATCCGGCACCCGAAGAATTCAACGGATTCGGCAATCTCCTCACGTCACGTATCGTGTACGCGGCGGATTTCTATCGCGCGGGGCGGCTCGTCTTGCTTTTTGGCGCGAAGACGGGATGCTGCCAACAGAGCCTAACGATTTATCGAGTTGGCTCGAACGGGCCACAGGAATACTTCCGGGATCCTGAGCTGTTCATCGATCGCTCGCCTGTCCCACAGCCGAACAAGATTGCGCTGCTCGCGGGCCGGAAGCTGAGCCAAGCGGTCGCGCCGCCTTCCAGCGAGTATGTCTCGGCCGTGACCTATGCGCCCGTCATCGTTTATCGACTCGAGGACGCTCCGCGGATCGATAGCGCGGCGACGCGCACGCTGACCCGCGAGGAGCTCGGCGGCTTCGCTGGCTTCGGCTATCGCACCGACGTCGCCGCGTTGCGCCGAGGCAACGGCTCGAAGCTGCTCTGGAGTCGAAGGGACCATCGTCCCGTGCCATAGTCGTTAGGTGGCGGCATGACGTCACTCCTATCGCACGGCCGCCCGTGGATCCCGTCGCGTTTTCTTTCGCTTCTGTTGGACCAAGGGCCAGTGCACGGCATTTGTCGACCGCATTACTGTCTGGCCTCCGGCGACAATCACGTTCAGCAAGGAGCGAATAAGATGAAGCCGCTCTCTCAGCAGCTAGCGGACCTGTCCGTATGTGCGAAGGAAGCCGAGGATACGTTCTCCGCCGCGCGACAAGAGACCCATGACAAAGTCGTCGCGCGTCGAGAGCAGGCGCGGGCCAGCGCCGCGGCATTTGCTGACCGGGTCGACAAGGACATTCAGGAGGTCGGCGATACGGTCGCTGGACAGTGGAAGACACTCCAGGCCAAGGTCGCCGCGGATATCGATCGCCTCAGGACGGCATACGAGAAGCGAGTGCACGACCGAAGCGTCGACCGCGTTGTGAATCATGCCGACCGGCTCGAGTCCGAGGCGGGCGTCGCGCTCGATTTCGCGCTCGCGTCAATCGAAGACGCGAAGCGCGCCGTGTTGGACGCGGTTGCCGCGAGAATCGAGGCCGACGAAGCGCGAGGCTAGGACGCCTCGCTACCGATCTCGTCGCGGACGATTCGCAAACGCTCGATGACCCATGTGGCGAGCGATGCCGAGGAATAACGAAGCAACGGTTCCTCGCGCGATCGCCACATCCAGTCGGTCTCGGACGTCGCGTCCGCGACGAACACGCTTTCAGACAATGGTGTGGCTGTCAACGTCAGCTCGCGCGCGCGCTCGAACTGCGACTGGGTCGCGGGAGCCACCGTTCCACGCCAATGGATGATCAACAGCTCGCCCTCGGCTGCGTCGTGCCGGTTGCGAATCCAGGCTACCGTGACTGCGCATGGGCCGACCTGGATGATGCATCGGTCGGGCGAGCGCCGTACGTTCGGCTTCCGATCGATTGTCTCGCCGAACGAGCTCTGGACGCCGTCGGAGAGGCAGTCACCGAGTCGCGCAAATTCTCGCGCGCTAACGCTCACCGCGCGGAGCGTGTTGAGGAATGGCTGGCCTTCGTAGGGCTCAGTCATGATTGAGGCGGAAGACCTATGGAAAAAGAAAAGGCCTGCTCGCATTTGGCAGGCCCCTGAACGGTCGGAACTTGTCCACGCACGTGACGCGTGTATCGCTAGCTGTACTATAGCGCGGGGGCGTGGCGTCCGCAATCTCGGTGCCGCTGCACGCTCGACTCGTCGGCGCGTTCACACGGGCACCTCGCCCGGCGGACCGCAGCAGTAAAAGCTTACTAAACACCCGGCGCGCGCTGCAGCGGCGTCATGCTTTGCGGTGCTTGACCCTTCAAATCCAGATCTGGTTCAACTCTTGTGGTGTGTCATTCTCATGGTCATGGTAAGGCCTGCCGGGCGCTCGCACTCATTTTCTCAAACGGCAGTCGACCAACGCGGAGAGAGGACGATGCCTGCCACCGCCCCGATGAGCTCAGAGGTACAGCGGGCGAGGAGCGTCAGCGTCGGTGCAGGTATGGTGATCGCCGCTGGTGTTGCGCTGATCGTCTATGGACTGCTGTTCCTGTGGCGCAATTTCACCGGATTCATCGAACTTGGCCTGACGCCCGCGCACATTGGCGCGACGCCAGATGAGATCCGCGCGATCAGTCCGCGACTGTTCAACTACATCAGTCACCTGCAGGTCGCGATCGCTGGATTCATCATGGCGCTGGGCGTCACGGTAATCTCGTTAGGCTGGAACGGCCTGCGCGCGCGGGCGACGTGGGCGGCGTGGACCGTGATGTTGGTCGTCGCCGTCGCGGTCGGGGTCGCGCTCCCGCTGCACTATGTCTACGGACTCGCCACGATAGGGCATGTCGGCAGTCTCTATGTCGTCGTGGTGCTGTTGGTCGCGGGCTCTCTGCTATCGCTTCGAGGCGACCGCTGATCACGAGGCATCGCGGCCGGCCGCCGCTTTGGCAAACGCAGCCGGTCCCTCTGGCGCCGATTGTGGCAAGTACCGCGGCCTGACCAACACGAGTCGGTCGAGACCTATCGTCCAATAGGGAAATTCGCGTTGCCGAGAAAGATTGTGTGCGCGTCGACGCTGACGTGTACTCGGTGTTTCCAATAGAGGCGATGCAATGACTGACGTAATGGCGGGGATCGAAACGGGTAGTGAGCACGCTGACATTCGCCCGTTCCATGTGAACATCTCGGACGCAGATCTTGCCGACCTACGTCGGCGTATAAACGCAACGAAGTGGCCAGAGCAGGAAACGGTCAGCGATACGTCCCAGGGAGTTCAGCTCGCGACCATGCAGAAGCTCGCTCGCTACTGGATCACCGAGTATGACTGGCGCAAATGCGAGGCGAAGCTGGAGGCCACGCCGCAGTTCATTACCGACATCGACGGACTCGACATCCATTTCATTCATGTGCGATCGAAACACGAGAATGCGTTGCCGATCATCATCACACATGGATGGCCGGGCTCGATCATCGAGCAGATGAAAATCATCGAGCCCCTAACGAATCCGACCGCGCATGGTGGGACGGCAGCGGACGCGTTCCATGTAGTGATTCCATCGCTGCCCGGCTACGGCTTTTCTGGAAAACCAACGGCGCCGGGTTGGAATCCCATCACGATCGCACATGCATGGACGACGTTGATGAAACGCCTGGGCTACACGCAATTCGTGGCGCAAGGCGGCGATTGGGGAAACGCGGTCTCGGAAATCATGGCTCTCCAGGCCCCGCCGGAATTGCTCGGCATTTCCACGAACATGCCGGCGACAGTGCCACCGGAGATCAGTAGGGCGCTCGCGATGGGCGGCCCAGCACCGGCCGGCCTCTCCGCTGACGAAAAAAATGCCTGGGATCAACTCGACTTCTTCTATAAGAAGGGGCTCGGTTACGCCAACGAGATGGGACTGCGACCCCAGACTCTGTACGGACTTGCTGACTCACCAGTCGGCCTCGCCGCGTGGATGCTCGATCACGATGCGCGCAGTTACGATCTGATTGCGCGCGTCTTCGACGGACAGCACGAAGGCCTCACTCGCGACGACATCCTCGACAACGTGACACTCTACTGGTTGACGAACACTGCCCTTTCGTCCGGACGTTTATACTGGGACACGCGACAGCTGCCGGGCACGGGTGGATTCTTCGATGCGAGAGGCGTTGCCATTCCGGTGGTCGTCACCGTGTTCGCGAATGAGATCTATGCGGCGCCGAGGAGCTGGGCAGAGCGCGCATATCCGAAAATGATCTACTACAGCCATCACGACAAAGGCACTCACTTCGCGGCATGGGAACAGCCACAACTCCTCACCGAAGATCTGCGCGAGGGATTTCGACCCCTCCGCCAGAACCTGGCGGCGCAGGAAGAACACTGAAGCCGTAAGTTGTGGTAACAGCAAGCCTTTCCTGAGCGGCTCGAGCAAATCGCCACCCTCCGGTGCCTGTGACCAACGATCCCGACCGTCGCACATTTTTGAAAGCAAGCGCCGTGGCGCTCGCGGCAGGGAGGTTCGAGATGTCGCGCTTCTGGCAGCAACCGCTGCACGAGATCGAACGCGTTGCAGTGATCGACGAGCTATCGTCGCTCGCAAAGGCGACTGCATGGATCAACTCTCCTGCGCTCACGGCGGAGAGTCTCAAAGGCAAAGTCGTACTCGTTCAATTCTGCACGTTCACGTGCATCAACTGGCTGCGGACGCTCCCGTACACCCGCGCGTGGGCTCAGGCGTACAAGAGCGCTGGCCTCGTCGCGATCGGCGTCCACACGCCGGAATTCGAGTTCGAGCACGACGTCAAGAATGTGCGGCGAGCGATCGCGGCGATGAAAATCGAGTATCCGATCGCTGTCGATGGCGACTATGGAATCTGGGGAGGCTTCAACAATCAATACTGGCCAGCCCTTTATCTGCTCGACGGCAAGGGCCACGTTCGACATCACCAATTTGGCGAGGGCGGCTACGCTGAGTCGCAAAAAGCGATTGAGCAATTGCTCATCGAGTCCGGAGCACACGATATGAGGCAGGAACCTGCTCCTGTTGATGCTCGCGGCATCGAAGCACCCGCGGACTGGATGAATTTGCGATCCGCCGAGAATTATGTGGGCTCGGAGCGAACGGAGGGCTTCGCATCTCCGGGAGGGATCGCTTTGGCCGGTCGCAAACACTACACCTTGCCGCGGGAGCTTCGGCTGAATCAGTGGGGGCTCGATGGCGATTGGATGGTCGAGAAGGGGTTCATCAGGCTGAACGAGCCTAACGGGCGAATCGAGTACTGCTTCCATGGCAGAGATCTGCATCTCGTCATGGGGCCGCCGGCGGGAGCGCGTCCGGTTCGATTCCGTGTCTCCCTCGATGGCCAGCCCGTTGCGGGGGCGCACGGCGGCGACATCGACGAGCAGGGCAACGGTGTTGCAACCGACCAGCGGTTGTACCAGCTCATTCGGCAGTCGAAACCCATCGTCGATCGAGTATTTCAAATCGAATTTCTGGATCCTGGCGTGGAGGCGTTCTCGTTCACCTTCGGTTGAGGAATCATCGCTGACCGCGACTCGCGTTTTTGGGTTCGGCCGTTAGGTTAGGAACCAACCAAAGGCTGTGCGGAGACTTCCCATGGTCGAATCGCAACAGCAGCCCGAGCTCAATCTCGTCGAGTTTCTCACGACACGCGCTCGTCGTGCATCCGATACACGCCTCGTCCTCGACGCGGCCATCGGTCTGGTGGCGGCGCTGATTGCCGTCATCTGGCGGCCCACCGGGTGGCTCCTCGTCGCCAGCGCCGCTCTGTGTTTTGCGGCGTTTGGATGGTGGGGAATCGCCGATCGAGAGCTGCGTGAACGCGTGGTAAACGCGGCGGATGCCAGGGACGCTCACACGATTCTCCGCGTGATGCGCGCCACTGCCGTCGGCCTCGGCAGCCTCGGCGCGGGCGCACTGCTCATTGGCCTACTTGGCGTTGCCCTCGGGACCTGGATCAGTTGATCGGCTTCAGGTTGCGCGAGGTCAGAATATCGGTCACCGCCCCCGCGTACCGAACCCACTGGGCGGTCTCGTCGGCGAGCCATTTGCGGCCGAGTTTCGTGATCTTGTAATAACGGGCTCGCTGATTGTTGGCGGTCACTCCCCATTCGCTCGAAACGAGGCCTCGTTCTTCCATACGGTGCAGCGCTTGATAGAGGGCGCTGTCGCGCACGCCGACCGTTCCACCCGAGCGGGCCTCGAGCCACTGCGTGATTTCGAAGCCGTGCATCGGCGTCCAGGTGAGCGCCTTGAGGAGCAGGACGTCGAGGGTGCCTTTGACGATGGGCGAGGAATCCGCCATGAGACCTCAGAATAAGAATACAGACTCTGAGGGTCAATCTCGCAATGGGGGATTGGGTTGGTCAAGAGAGAGGGGCGAGGGGCTAGCCCCTAGCCCCTTCTCTTGTGACAGGACTTTCTACCGTCTGCGCGAATTGCAGCTCGTGCAGCCGAGCGTAGATGCCACCAGCCTCGAGCAACGCTCCGTGAGAGCCACGCTCGCACACGCGCCCGTGATCGACGACGAAGATCATGTCCGCCCGCTGGATTGTCGCAAGGCCGTGCGCGATGACGATCGTCGTCTTGCCGCGCATGAGCTGGCGAAGCGCCTCGAGCACGAGTGACTCCGACCCAGCATCCAGGCCTGTCGTCGGTTCGTCCAGGATCAGGATCGGCGCGTCGCGAATGATTGCTCTCGCGATCGCGATGCGCTGTTGCTGGCCGCCGGAGAGCGTGACGCCACGCTCGCCAACCATCGTGTCGTAGCCGTCCGGCAGCTCGCGAATGAATGCATCGGCGTTCGCCAGCTCGGCCGAGCGAACGATGTCTCGGCGACTGGCCTCGGGCCTGCCATACGCGATGTTCTGCCACACGGGCCCGCGAAAAAGCAACGTGTCCTGCAACACGAAGCTGATTCGCTCGCGGAGAGATTCCTGGTAGAAGGAACGCACGTCAGCGCCGTCGATCAACACACGCCCCGACTGCGGGTCGTAGAAGCGCGCAATCAGGTTGATGAGCGTTGACTTACCCGCGCCCGTCGGCCCAACGATCGCCGCGACCGCGCCAGGTGGAATCGTGAGGCTCACGTCCACAAGGGTCGGGCGCTCGGGGGAATACGCAAACGACACCTGTTCGAGCTCGATAGCGCCACGAAACCGTGGCGCGCGCCTGGCACCGGGCACATCGCGCACCTCCACTGCGAGCGCGAGGAACGTATTGATGCGATCGAAGGCGACGAGGGCTCGCGAGTACGTGTCGGTCATCTTCGACAGCTCGCGGATCGGCTTGTACATCTTGCTCAAGTACAACAGAAAGACGACGAGCGCGCCGGCGGTCAAGGCGCCGTTGAGCACCTGCCTCGCACCGAACCAGAGTACTGCCGCGCTGCCTAACGCGACAATGACCTCGACGGCCGGCGCGAGCTTCGCCTTGACGTCACGCGTTCGCAGCGTCGACTCGACGATCCGCTCGCTCTGATACTCGAAGCGATGCCGCTCGTGATCCTCTCGGCCGAACGCCTTCACGAGACGCATCGACGAGAGCACCTCCTGCATCGTCGACATGAGGTCTGCTTCGCGCCCGCGCATGTCACGTGAAGAACGCTTGATGCGGCGCGTCAGCGTATACACGACCACGCTGAGCCCCGGAAGTATCGAGAGCGCGATCAGCGTGAAGCGCCAATCGATATACAGCATGAGACCACTCATGCCGGCCAGCAGCAGCACGTAGTACAAAGTGTCGAGAACGCCGGACGTTATTACGCTCTGTATGGCGTCGACATCCGCCGTGGCGGTACTGATGATGTCGCCCGTGCGTTTCTTGTCGTGATACGACATCGACAAGCGCTGCGCATGTGTGTAGATCCGACAGCGCAGATCGTGCGTTATCCGCTGCCCCAGCGTTGCGATGACCTGCTTCTCGAGATAGCTCCCCACTGCGCCAACGAGGGCGATGACGAGCACCGCGCCAACCACGAACTCGAGAATCGCTACGTTATTCGTGCCGAGGGTGGTCGTCACCGCGCGCGCCAACCAACTCGGCAGGGCTTTGGCGTGCAGGACCGTGTCCAGCACGACCTTGATTGGCCAGGGCTCGAGCAGCGCGGCGATGGTTTCGGCGCCCACGGCGAGAAGGCCAATCATCAGCGCGCCCCAATGGCCGGAAAGCAACGCAACGACAGTTGCGCGGTACGTCTTCCGATCTGGCAAGGACGAGTTGTCGGCCACCCTCTGAGCCTCGTGATAGTCCGTGTGTATGAATACGCGTTCTGCCGCCGGGCGCCATCGGGAACTCAGCGTAAGGGGCGCTGGTGATTCCGAGCGGGGGAGGCGCGCCAGCTATACACGACGGTGTCGGTCTCGCCGTCACGGTACTGGCGCCTCTACATCGGTTTCTTCGCTGGAGTTTCAACACCCGGCAGCAGGACTTTGAGATCGCAGAAATGATCAACGCGAGCTCAATAGCGCCAGCAGCTCATCGCGACTGTGCAGTCGCGACGCCTGCGACGCAATCGCTCGGCCGATTGCGAGCCCGGCTTCGACGTCGAAGCGATAGTGCACACCCGACAGCACGGTCGAGAAGCCTTCCTGATCGCCCATCGCGAACAGCGAGCCGCTTTCCGCTGGAAAGAATTCCGCGAGCGCGCCCGAGCCAGCGCCACCCGCGCATGCGTGGCCCGACGGATTGGCCGGGTGATGGGGCTGACCGCGCGGCGTCGTTATCGCCGGATCGACCATCCAGGGTCGTGACTCCCAGTACGTGTACTTGCGATCCCAACACGCGACATGCGTGTCCATCATCGCCACATTGAGCGTCGCGAGGACATGCGCCGCGCGAGCTTCGCTCAAGTGATGTTGCGTGATGAGATCGGAGGCAATGGTGTTCCAGTGTCCGGGCGGCTGCTGCGAGTTGTTCCCGTCGAGCCATTCGTCCACGATTGCCAACTGTTCCGCCGTGCGCGTGTCGGAGATCTGTCGCACTTCAGCCAACCCGGCGCGGAACGCGGGCGAGCCAAACGCGGGAGGTGGAGCAGGATCAGTACGAAATTGGCTGACGTCCAGGCCGAGCCACGTGCGAACCTTGCCGAAGCAGGGAAGCAGCGGCTGCGGGTTGGGCGGAACTGCGTCGTCGTGCCAGAATTGGGTTGCCGGCAGCGGAGGAGTTGCGGGGCAGTTCGCGGCCGCGGCGCCGTCGGTGGTTGCGCGTGCCACCACGGTTAGGCCGGTGGCGTTGCCGAGCGCGTCACCAGCGGCAATATCAGTGTGGTTGTCGGTGCTTGCCGTCTCGTCGAGCGCGAGTTGCGCCGCGAGGAGGGTTGCGGTCGCGTTGTCGGTATAGAGGGCAGCCAAGACTACCGAGGAGGCTTTCGCGATCGCGGCACGCGTCGATGGTGGCGTGTCGTTTCCATTCACCTGATCATCGCTTTCGTTATGCAACGCTCCGACGGCCGCGAGTTGCGCCATGCTCACCAGCGCGTACGCGCGCGATGCCAGAGGTCCATTGGTATTGTGCGATGCAACGAGCAGGCGTGCGATCTCGTTCCAACGAACGGTCGTCGTTGGCGTCGAGGCAAGAGCGCCGCGGATCAGGTCCGTTGCCGGATGCGATATCCGGGGCTCGGCGAGATGAGTACTACGGTCGGAGCAGGCGACGATTACGGACGAAGCAAGGATCCCAGCCGCAATTCGAGAGAATACGGTGGACATGGTGTGGTTTGCTGAGGTGGTTGGTCCCAGCCCACGCCACGTGAGGCTGGGTAAAACGAGACCACCTAGAAACGGATGAGGATCTACGGAGCGGACATTAGGGATGTGGGAATTCGGAACGAAGCGTTCATGGCACTAGGTGCAGATCCGTCCCCTCGTCGCTTGCGCTCTTCGGGGCGGGCGCTTCGCTCGGAATGACATCCACGCCGGTCGTCAGGGACTAACGATGATGCGGACGCGCTGATAGCGCGTGAGTGCGGGCGCGCCGTTGTCGGTCGCCTCGAGCACCAGTTGAATTGTCTGCCCCGGGAGGGCATCGGCGGGCACACGCAAGCTCATTTCGAGTGACGTGGGATTCGAGAGAGCAACTTCGCCGGGATATGTATCGACGGCCTTCCAGCGCCACCACTTCACGCTCACGGCATTCCCATCGGGATCCGAGGTCACGCCCTGCAAGCGAACCGTCTCGCCAGGACGAGCAGAGATCCGCGAGCTTTCCCGAATCGCCACCTTTGGCTCATGGTTGGCGCCAGCGTAGGTCGGGGTCACCGACCACTTCATGCGAGCGGCGAGCGCATTCTGCGCGGCGGGTGTGAAGTTCGGATTGGGCGACGGCGGCCGAGGCACTCCTCCGGCCGCCGCTTTCTCGACGAAGTTGAGAAAATCCTCATATGACATCGCCGGAGTGTTGCGGTTCGCTGTCGGGCGGGGGGCTGTGCCATCGCCGGCCCAGCCGCCCGGCGTGTCCTGTTTGTATCCGAACAATCCGTTGTCGATGAGATTCAAATACGTGAACGTGTCACCTTCGGCGATGAATTCTCCTTTCGGGCGCGGCGGCAGCCACACGAGGTAGCCCATCTCGCGGAGTTGAGCGACGGTGTAACCCGACAAGCCGAAGTAGTCGAAGATGTCGCCTTTCACCATCTGCGTGCCGTCGCCCCACACTCGGTAGTGCGCGCCAAGTGGACCGCGACTCGTTATGTTGTCCCTCGTCCAATCGACGCTGTAGTAGATCGCGTTCTCGGTGCTCGCCGTGGTACTCGCACCGTACGCCAACGGCACTCCGCCGACGCCGCTCGGCAGCGATCTGATATCGGGCCAATGGGGCTGGATATAGGTGGCGTAGGTATCGTCCTGATCTCCGGATGGAGAGAGGATGGCCTTGCGTGAAACCTTCTGATAAATCGCGGGCCACTCAGGACCCCCTGCGTATTGATCCTGAATCGACTTCAGAGCGCGCGCGATCGTGCTCTGTCCGCCCCATGCGAGCAGGTAGATCGGACCCGGTTCGTCGTCCAGCAAAAGCGCCTTGATCAAGTCCGAGCCAGGCGTGTCCGTCGAGATGTCGCCGTCGAACTCGATGTTGCCCCAGCGGATCTTCGACTTCAGCTCCGACGGCGAGGGGAAGTCCGGATCGTGAACATGGAGATTCGGGTACACCTGCTCGTAGAGCGCGACGGCGTCGTCGATGAAGTGCTCGTTAGGTGCCCACCGCCAGGACTCGCACGGACAAAGGTTGAGACCGAACCGAAAGTATTCGCGGTTTGGGACCGACCACTTCTTTCCCGTGCCGTCTCCCTTCCAGTGAAAGCCGCTACTGGCGTAGATGAGTCCCTCGGTCCGAAAGTCTGTACTGAACAGGAGGTATCGAACAAGGGAGTTCGAGTCGTCGAGCTCGGGATCGGTCGTGACGACAACTCGGGGTTTCGGGTTGACTTGCATCGGGAGCTCGCTCCCAGTCGTACGAGCGCCCGTCGTGCAGCCGCAGAGCGCAGCAACGAGGAATGTCAGCGTGGCTCGCGAGTCGTAAATCATCTGATCTGACGTGAGCGGATTGATGTGACTTGCAGGCTCATTCTCCTCCTTGCGCGACGCCTTCGCAAGGAGGTCGACTCTATTGAGTCTGTCATTCCTTCGTCGCTTCGCGCCTCGGAATGTCGGCGAGGGGCGGTAGTTTTCTTGCTCATGCACACAAACGCGTCGTGTCTCCTCGCGGTGCTGCCACTCGTGTTCGTGGCGCGCCTCGACGCGCAGGAGCGGCCGCATCGCGTCGACCAATTTCTTACGAGTGCCGTGCATCTCGACGCGGGCCAGCTCGCATCGCTTTCGCGCGGTGACGTCGTCGCCAAAGTCCTCCCCACGAGTCTTGACCGCGATGTCACGGTGTTCGCCGCGATCCACGTCAATGGGTCGAGCGCGGATTTCGTCGGACGTCAGCGTGACCTGGATAGAGCTCTCCAAAGTCCGACGCGAACCGCTGGTGCGGTCTTCGGCACGCCAGCCACGGAGGCCGACGTTCGCGAGATCGCGATTACAAACGACGACGTCTCGGAGCTTCGCAAGTGCAAGCCTAACGATTGCAATTTCAAGCTGCCCGCCGCGGATATGGAGCGATTGCGCACCACGATCGACTGGTCCTCCCCGGACGCGAGTGCGCTCGTTGCTGACTACGTGCGGCAGCGGATGATCGAGTATGTGAGCGCGTATCGGGAGCATGGCGATAGCGCGATGGTGGTCTACGGCGACAACGGCAACGTGAGCGCCAGCGACGCGCTCCTCGCCATGTTGAGCGATTCCGCGTTCGCGCCCAGCGGCACGGCAGCGCTGTTGCGGCATCTCACCGATTACCCGCGCGACTCGTTGCGCGGAGCAACGGACGCCATGTTCTGGTCCGTAGACAACTTGCCGCACGTGCGGCCCATTCTTCGGATCACGCACGAAACTATCTACGCGCCACCGGA
>DATEGN010000254.1:0-2899 GCA_035280125.1 Gemmatimonadaceae bacterium
TTGAAGCGCTGGTCTCCCGTCGCGACGTACATCAGGCTCACCGCGGAGAGATAGTGGCCGGCGACGTGACCCGTGAGATTGCGTCCAGGACCATCCCACCCACCATACGGTTTTGCCTTCGCCGTGAGGCCAGCGTGCGTACGATAGAAGGCCATCATGCGGTCCGGCTCGAGCTCGAGCAGGTATTTCATGTCGGCTTCCTGCGCGTGCTTGAGCGGTCCGCCGGTGAGCCGCACTTTGCTCAGGGGTACTGGGTGCGCGATCACGCGCTCGTTGGCGGACGGTGCTCGCGGTGGAGCGCTGCCTAACGCGGCGCGTGGATCCAGGGCGACGGCAGCCGCGGTGACGGCGGATGCCTGAAGAAAGCCACGTCGATCGGTGTGTGTCATACGATATTTGCTCGTGCCTTTGCGCGCGCGATGATTCCCGCCATCACATCACGATATTTCGTGAAGGTGTCGTCGACGACCTGGAGTGTCGGAATTGCCGTCGGAGACAGACCGAGCGTCTCCGTATTGAATCTGCTGAAGCCCCACTCATGCACGCCACTGGAGCCTCGGCCGGCCGCTGGCGCACTGAGATGCTGGAAAAACCGCGAGTACTTGTGCCAGCGTGCTCCATTGCCCGCATGGTAAACCGGAATGAATCCATGTAAAGCATCGTACGGCATCTCGCCGACGCACAATACGGACGGATACTTCGCGCGGAGATTCTCTACGAGCCGCTTCGTACCCTCGTGCATGTCGCCGGTCGTGCTATTGACGTGCCCGCCGACGATGTCGAGGAAGTAGGCATCGACGCCATAGCGCTCGATCATCTCCGCAATGCGACCTTCGAGATGATTGCGCCACGCGTCGGCACCGAGATTCATGTATGTCAGCCACGCGTCCTGATGACGATCGTTGTTCCAATCCACCCAATTGATGTTATACAGATCGCCGTCGATCTTGTACGTCGCGCCGCTGGCGATCGACGACCACACCGGCTGCTTTCGGTTTGCCGCGTTGGTGCCGAACATCGGCATCATTTTAAAACCGAGTTTCCGCGCCTCTGAGATGAGGGTACGGAATCCCGCGTCGCCTCCCATTCGCGCCGGCACCCTGTAGTTGGGATAGTCCCAGTAATAGCGGCCGTCCCACGAGGACAAGAAGACAAGCACGCGCTCGGGCGCGATTTGCGTCGACATCCATCGCAGGATCTCGAGCTGGCGCGCGTAGTCGTTGAAGATGAAACCCGTGTAGTGCATGCCGTGGAGCGTCGTCACGAGAGCGATCTGCCGCATCCACGCCGGGACATCGGAGCGCGTCTCCCAGGCTGGCAACGCGAATGCGCGCTCGACCTGCTCCATGTGCGCGGCAATCGCCGCATCGAGGGATGTGGCGTGGCCGAGGCGCCATCCCGGCACTTCGACGCGCTTGTCGTCGCGCCAGGCGTCGTGCTCGTAGACGGCTTCGACGCGGAACGCGTGCTCTCCGGCCTGGAAGTAATAGCGCTTCGGGCGAACCTGTGTGTCGAGCGTCGTTAGGTAGAGGAAGTTCTGATCGCCTGCCTGCACGACGGCGACCGGTGTGGACATGCTACTGTTCTCGAAATTGTGCAGATCACCACCGCCGAATGGATAGGCGCCGAGCGCATCGCCCTCTTTCGTATCGACGAGCTGACCGCCGCCGAACGAGACCAGGCCGCGTGGCACATCGCGGATGACCGTGGTGATGGATTTGATTGGTCGATCCATTTCCGCCGTGACGTGCCACTCGATGGTCGATCCATTGCGAGTGAAGCGCGCCGTCAACGTCCCGGGCGCGTGCTCCTGGCCACCGGCCCACGTGAGGCCATCACAGGTGAGCTCGAGCGCGTCGGCACCTCCCGACGCATGCATGCGCGCGCGGTCGAGCGCGTACGTGTTCTCGTCGCTGAAGATGAGAAAGCTGAAGCGATGATCGCCGAAGACGACTGCCGGTTCCGGAAAGTCGAAGCTGAACTTCATCCACGTGCGGCCGCGCGCGGGAGTGAAGACCTCGCTCGTGGAATAGAGCTCGACGATGTCGCCGGGTGAGTGACGCGTCGTTACGGCGAGTGGCTGCGAAGACGATGGCGTCGAGCCAAAATCGAGGTCGAGCGGCGCCATCGCCCCAACGCCAACGGCGCCGATGGTCTTGAGCCAATCGCGACGGGAAACCGACATGAGTCGCCCTATCAGGAAGAATCAGGGGAATCATGCCGTCACGAGCAATCTCTCGCCAGTCGAACGCACCTATCTCGATGCGCCTCCGCTTCCTGCCGGCGGAAAGTCTGCAACGACCTGATCACGAAGTATTCGAAAACCCGCGAATTGCTCCGCTATTTCTCAGGCTTCCTTGCGCTGAGGACGCGATGGAAAGATGGGCGCGGGCCGAAATGGAGGAGAATTCCTAGCCTGAGATCAAAAGCCCTGAGATAGTTCAGCAACTGGCCACCAGTCGCAGCTCTCGTGTTCCCGGGCACGAAGTCGTACGTTAGACCATCCCAGCACCACGTAACGACAACCGCCTGCCATGCGCCTAACCGTCGCTTTTGTCGCCCTGTCGCTTCCATTAGCGCTCTCTAAACTGCCGGCGCAACGCGCCGCGCCGCTCGACGTCGTGCTCGTCGGCGGTCGTGTGCTCGATCCGGAGACGAGCCTCGACGCCGTCCGCGCCGTCGGCATCAAGGCGGGCCGCATCGTGTCCGTCTCCACCACCGTGCCCTCGGCGCGCGACACCGTCGACGTCAAAGGCCTCGTCGTCGCGCCCGGCTTTATCGACTTGCATTCGCATGGTCAGGATTCCGTCAACTACAAGTTCCTCGCGCACGACGGCGTCACGACCGCGCTCGAGCTCGAGCTGGGGACGTATCCGGTCGCTCCCTGGTACGCCGAGCG
>DATEGN010000255.1:0-4963 GCA_035280125.1 Gemmatimonadaceae bacterium
GGGTCTCGCGCGGAGCGTGCGGATCGCGAACCGAAGATCCTGGAGGAATGCGTCCATCGAATGCTCTTGCTCCAGATAGAAGGGTGACGACCAGGGCACATCGATCGGCGGCGCTTCGGAAGCCGTGCGAACAAAGAGTGCTCGGAAATGCTCGATCGGTGCGCTGAGCGCGATATCGATCGACAGATGTCGCCAGAGTCGCACTGTTCCGCGGAGGCCGAGGCGATATCGCGCTTCATTTCTCCGTTCTCGGAAAAACGCGAGCATTTCGTCTTCGAATCGCGCGCGAAACGATCGGGGATACAGCAGCAGCAGCGCGCCAAATAGTCGCTCACTCGCTTCGCGATATGGCTGCGGTCGGCGCATGCTGCTCGATGGTTGCTGGTTGCACGTGGCTGGTGGCCGGTTTCGACCAACCACCCACTATATCCGTTACGGACATAGTATGTAAAAGGGTTCAGCGCTCGACAAGGGTGGCGCGTATTGGAGGCAACGGGAGGAAGTAGCAGGGAAGTAGTCCGGTGGGGGTGGGCCCGCCGGTTTCCTGCAACTTGCTCCCGTTTCCCATTAGGGCAGAGGTTCAACATCGAAGGCCCGGCGAGTAATTGCTCGCCGGGCCTTTCTCGAATCATCCGCTCTTTACTCGCTATCCTCTACCCGCTCGCTGCCTCATTATACGGCTCGTCTCCACCGGCCGGGCGTTGCGGCTCGTCAGGCAGAGGACGTGAGGTCGAGGGCTGATCGAATCGCGGTCCACTTCGTTTGCCCCGCGGAGGCCGCCGACGATTCCGACCCATCCCGCCAGCACGTGGTCCGCCTTGACCTTCAGCGGAGGGCTCGCCGCCGTCGGAACCGGTACCACCCTCCTCGTGGACGCGCGGTCCGCGTCGCAATACCTCTTCGCGACAAGCAGCCAGAACTGCCTCGAGCGCCTCGATGCCGTCGTCCGTTGCCTCGAGGAAGAGGTCCTTCACCACGGATTCCGCCCGCTCGAGCTGGGTGATCAACATTTTCGCGTGTGTGCGGCTCGGCATTTCGCCGCACACCTTGGGGACGACTCGGTTCCCGCACGCGCGGTGCAGAACAACAACGACTCCGCGTTTCCCCGGTTGCATGAAATACGGGGACTTGGGACCCTGATGCTTGGCGATCCTGGGCGGACCTCCCCGTCCACCTCCTCCCCGTTTCCGCTTTGCCATGGCTTCGGCTGTCTCCCGGAAAGATGCTCTAAGAATACACGCTGATCGGCGCCTCGCGTAGGGTGGAGCATCACGGCCCACATTCATATGTAGCGTAGCGTCCGTGTTAATGCCGCTGCCAGGAGCCTACGGCGCCGAAGCCTTCGAATCCGCGCTGCGCCGATCATTCGCTCCGTACGCGGTCCTTGTTTTGGCGTCGAAGATGATCGTGTGCGCATCACCTTGCCTTCCATGCTGCTCCACCGAGTGGCCCATCGCCCGGAGACGTGCCAACGTCGAGTCGGGAAGTGCGTCGCGCTCGAAAGTGGCCATGTCCGGCAGCCACTGATGATGGAGCCGCGGCGCGTCAACGGCTTCGCGCGCACTCATGCCGAAGCCTGTCGCGTTCAAGACGACTTCCATCACCGTATTGATGATCGTGCGACCACCAGGCGAGCCCGTGACCATGAACAGCTTCCCATTCTTCGTCACGATCGTCGGCGACATCGAGCTGAGCATGCGCTTTCCTGGCGCGATGAGGTTTGCCGGCGTCCCGATATCGCCTTGTACGTTCGTCTCGCCCGACTTCTTGTTGAAGTCGCCCATTTCGTTGTTGAGCAGGAAGCCGGCGCCGCGTACCACGACGTGTGATCCGTAGCCACCTTCGAGCGTGAAGGTGTTGGACACGGCATTCCCATCGGCGTCAACGATCGAGAACTGCGTCGTCTCATCGCTTTCCGTGGCGACGCTCGCTGGCGTGACGATGTCTTTGCCCAGCTCGACGCTGCTCGTCGCCTTGGCGCGATCGACGTGGGCGGCGAGAGACGCTGCGTACTTCGGCGACGTCAGGTGCGCGAGTGGCATTTTGACGAAGTCCGGATCGCCGAGGTAGCGCGCGCGATCGACGTAGGCGCGGCGCATCGCTTCGATCATCAGGTGCAGCGTTTCCGGCGACCAACGTCCTTGCTTCTCGAGATCGAAATGTGAGAGAATGTTGAACATCTCGACCATCGCGACACCGCCCGAGCTCGGAGGTGGCATCGTCACGATGTCGTAGCCCTGATACTGACCGCGAATTGGGGCGCGCGCCTTCGCCTGGTACGCGGCAAGATCCTTTTTGGTGATCAGCCCGCCGTTCCGTTGCATCTCGGCGGCGATGCTGTCGGCGATCCATCCCTTGTAAAAAGCATCGGGGCCGCGCGTCGCGATCGCCGTCAACGTCCGGCCGAGATCAGCGAGCACAATCGTGTCGCCCGTCTGCCAGGATCCGCTGTTCTTGCCGTACGCCGCAACCGATGCGGGATACGGTTTCATCCCCTGCGCCACTTCCCGGTTCAGGCTGCGCGCGAGCTCCGAGTCGAGCGGGAAGCCCTTCATCGCCAACTGCGCCGCCGGCATCACGACATCGCGCCACGCGAGCTTCCCGTATTTCCTGTGAGCGAGCGCGAGGCCACGCACAGTGCCCGGTACGCCTGGAGCCAGATAGCCCGTCGCTGTGAGCTTGCGATCGATCTTGCCGTTCGCGTCCAGATACATCGTCTGCGTCGATCCGAATGGCGCGCGCTCGCGATAATCGATAGTCGTCGCCGTGCCGTTCTTCAGTCGCACGACCATGAATCCGCCACCACCAATGTTGCCCGCCCCCGGATACGTGACCGCGAGTGCAAATGCGGTCGCTACGGCGGCATCGACCGCATTGCCGCCACGGCGCAGAATACTCGCGCCCACGTCGGACGCGATCGATGAGCTGGAGATGACGAGCCCCCTTTTGGAGACCACCATCCCCGCAGAGTCAGTCTGGGCACAGACGACGCTCGCGAACAGCGACAGCGTGGCGAGCGAAAGCAACGTGATCGAGCCTCGGCGGATTCTCATGGCGTCACTCTCATCTTGACGGCTTACGCGGGCAACATACGCTACCGTCGTCCAAGCTATCGAGGTGCGGTCATGCGCGCGATTCGTTGTTCTCGCCTTTTGCTTGCGCTGAGTTTACTCGGTCGCCGTGCGGCCCAGGCGCAGGCGGGCCAAGCAGGAACGGCGGCTCCGCGCGGGCTCGAACTGCAGGACTACTATCGAATAGAGTCGGCGGCCGCGCCCGCGATCTCGCCTGACGGAAGGCGCGTCGCGTTCGTTCGCACATATCTCGTCGAGACAGAGAATCGGCGACAGAGTGAGATCTGGCTCGCACCCAGCGATGGGTCGGCGCAAGCCGTTCGCATCAGCAATCCATCTTTCAGCGCGACCGATCCGCGATGGAGCCCGGATGGTTCCCTCCTCGCCTTTACCTCGAGCCGGCGTTCGCTCGCTGCCGCCTCCGATTCTACCGAGAGCCCGATCTGGTTTCTGCGCATGGACGTTGCCGCCGGTGAAGCATTTCAGATCGACGGGGTGACGGCATCACCGATCTTCAGTCCGGACAACCGTTGGATTGCATTCGTGCATCGCGCTCGTGCTCGGCCGCGCAGCCATACCGATCCGAACGAGAAGAAGATGGCGGAGCGGTTCAAGGGAAAGATCTACGATTGGATGAATGCGCGCTTCGATCAGCGTGGCTATCTCGCGGATCCGCGCGACTCGCTGGCGACGCCACCGGCCGAGGTGTATGTCGTCCCTCGCACGGGCGGCGTTCCGCGTGCGGTCACGCACCTCGGCGTCGACGTACAGGACGTGGCGTGGAGTCCAGATTCCCGGTCACTGGCGGTGATCGCGAACCTGCATCAACGCGACGAGTACACCTACGAGCGGTCCGATCTCTTCGTCGTCGCCCTCGATGGCTCGGCGCGTCGTCTCACCGACGACGGCTACGACCACAGTGCGCCGGCATGGTCGCCTGACGGCAAGGCCATCGTCGTTAGGCGAGAGCTGGGGCTGAACGGCGTGATCGCCGCGAAAGCATCACGCGGCGCGCCGATCGATCTCTATCGGATGCCGGCGGAAGCGCCCGTCAATGACAGCACCCGGTGGCGCAATCTCACGCCCACGTGGAACCTCATTCCGGGCCGGCCCGAAGTCGATGAGACAGGGCGCTGGGTCTTCTTCGATGCCGAAGTCGGTGGGGACCGTCACCTTTTCCGCGTGCCGCTCGCCGGCGGGGGCATCGAACAGATCACAAGCGGTGCGCGTCGCTTGAGTGGGTTCTCACTCTCCGCGAACGCGGCGCGCGTGGCTTACTCGGGAACGGACCCTGTTCATCCCGCGGAGGTGTACATCGCCTCTCTCGACGAGGCGTGCGCGGATCAGCTAACGCGATGCGAGAAGCAGCTTTCCAGGGTCAATGCGTCCTTTCTCGCCGCCGTCCGTCTCGACACAGTGACCAGACTCGTCTTCAACAGCAAGGATGGAACGAAGGTAGAAGGCTGGCTGATGCTGCCTGCACACTCGGCGACCGAACGCTTGCCATTGATCCTCGCCATTCACGGCGGTCCACACGGTGCCTTCGGCAACAATTTCGACTTCGAGCTACAGCTCTTCGTCGCGAAGGGGTACGCCGTGCTGTACACGAATCCGCGTGGCTCAACCGGTTACGGTGAGGACTTTCTCTGGGCGACGTGGGGCGGCGGCTGGGGCATCAAGGACTACGAAGACGTGATGGCCGGAGTCGATTATGTACTTGCTCATTATCCGGTCGATCCGAAACGACTCGGCGTCACCGGCTACTCGTACGGTGGGTTCATGACGGACTGGATCATCACCCAGACGAGTCGCTTCGCGGCGGCGATTGCCGGTGCGGGCATCTCGAATTGGGTGAGCGATTACGGAACGGCGGATATCCCGCGGACCAAGGA
>DATEGN010000256.1:0-2695 GCA_035280125.1 Gemmatimonadaceae bacterium
CGCCGATCGCGTCATTGCCGATCTCGATGTGTCGCTGTTTCCGCCGGCGTCGAGGGCCGCGTTCGAGCTCGTCGTCGCCGGCATCGCGCTGCGACGGCTCCGCACGCGTCCGGCGCGCGAAGCACTCGCACGTGCCGCGACCGCAGCGCGAGCCGCCGGCATTTCGTCGCTCGTGGCAGAGGTCGAGCGGGCCTCGCACGTCCTGGATGCGCCGGCGGCGCGTCTTGTTGCCGGTGTCGGAGGCGAACGATTGCTCCTGCTCGAAGACGTCGAGGCCTTGCTTGCGTCGAACTCGCTGATCGTTGACGCATGCCGCAATGTCGTTAGGCTGTCTGGCAGATCGATATCTCTTGCCACACGCCCCGTGCTGTTCGCCCTCGCGCGGGTGCTCGGCGAAGCCTGGCCTGACGATGTCGCGCGTGACGAGCTCCTGGCGCGAGCATTCGGCGCGAAGTTCGTCGACGACTCGCACCGCGCCCGGTTGCGCGTCGAAGTCGGCCGGCTTCGCGCGGCGCTCCGCCATGTCGCGGGCATCCGCGCGACCAAGCGCGGGTTCGCGCTCGTGGCGGACCGCGCGAACGAAGTGCTGGTGCTTGCGCGCCCCATCGACGAAGAGCATGCCTCGGTGCTCGCCCTGCTCGACGATGGCGAAGCGTGGTCGACCTCGGCGCTCGCGCTGGCGCTCGGAGCGAGTCAACGCACGCTGCAGCGCGCGCTCGAATTGCTCGCGCGGGAAGGAAAGGTGCAGGCGTTCGGTCGCGGTCGGGCGCGCCGCTGGATCATGCCGCCCATTTCGGGATTCACGACAGCATTGTTACTCCCGGCCGCGTTGGCAATTGAGTAATCTCACCTCATGCGCTCATCCATCGCCGAGATCATTCGCGAGTACGGCCCGTTTCCGCGGGCGAACAACGTCGGTGGCGTCACCTACGATGGTGAGTCGGTGTGGTTCGCCGCGGGCGATTCGATCCGCGCATTCGACCCCGAGACGGGCGAGGAGCGACGCAAGATCGACGTGTCGGCGCATGCCGGGACGGCGTTCGATGGCGAGTACCTCTATCAGATCGCCGAGGCGCGCATCCAGAAGATCGATCCAAAGAGCGGTCGCGTCGTTTCCACCATCCCGACGCCGGGCGGCGGCGGCGACTCGGGGCTCGCGTGGGCTGAAGGAACGCTCTGGGTCGGCGAGTATCGCGCGCGAAAGATTCATCAGATCGATCCGGGGACGGGCGCGATTCTTCGCACGATCGAGTCGAACCGTTTCGTCACCGGTGTGACGTGGGTCGATGGCGAATTGTGGCATGCTACGTGGGAGGGCGACGAGAGCGACCTGCGACGAATCGATCCCCGCAGCGACGCCGTTCTCGAACGCCTAACGCTCCCGGATGGTGCCGGCATCTCGGGACTCGAATCGGATGGGCACGATCGGTTTTATTGTGGCGGTGGAAAGAGCGGCACGGTGCGCGCTGTGCGCCGGCCGGCTCGTCGCGCGGGTTAGTTGGTTACCTGGTTTCGCCAGGGTGATAGCCCATTCCAGCGCTGGCCACCGGAGCGCGCTTCCCCGACTTCTCCAGAAAGTGTTTCACCACTGGTATCACTCGCTCGGGTTCCGAATACAAGGCGAAGTGGCCAGCATCTGGGATCACCGCGAGCTCGGCGTTGGGGATGAGTCTGAAGCTCTCCACCGCGTGCTCGATGCGCACAAAATCGCGATCGCCCACGATGATGAGCACCGGTGCCGTGATTGACGCCAGCTCTTCACGCGAAAAGCCGCTCCACTGGATGCTCGCAAGCTTGTCCCAGATTTTCGGCCAGTAATCGGGATCGGGAGCGACTCGCTTGTAGCCCTCTCGCTGAAACTCGATATCGCGAGAGTCGGCCGTCGGCGGCACCTCGAACCGCACCATCACCGGATTGTGGGCGACCTCCGCTGGGCCGAACGTGGCTGCGCTCGCCGCCACGCGACGCACAAGCTCAGGATAGTGTACCGCGATCCAGATCGCTGTCGAGCCGCCGTAGCTTTCGCCGAAGAAGTCGGCTTTGGTGATTCCCAGATGCTTCAACAATGCAACCACATCCTCAGCGTAGTGCTCGATGGACAGTGGACGCCCGGGTCGATCCGCCGTACGACCGTTGCCCTGAAGATCCATCGTGACCACTGAATACTTTCGAGTCAGTTCTGGATATGACTTGAGCCCGGCGTATCCGAAGGCCGGCGGTATGCACACCAGCGGATCGCCGGTTCCCTCGATCTCGTAATACATCTCGAGACCGTTCACGGGTGCGAATCCGCTGGTGTGCCCCTTCGCGATGAGCATCGTCATGCAGCGTCCCTCACAACGTCGTCGCCCGTCGTGATCAGGTTTCGCAGGCTTTTGTTGACGTAAAGGCTCCAGGCCGTCGAGCAGTTTTCGTAGCACTCGCCTTCGGGGACGAGACCGACGTGGGTGAAGCGCAGCTCCGTCTTCGCTCCGTTCTCGGAAATCTCGAACACCACTCTGGTGCCGTCCCATTCGCTCGTGTCCTTCACGAAGCTGAGAGAACTGTTCGAGATCTCCCACACGATCTTCCTGTTTGGAACGAGCTCGGTGATGCGCTGCGTGGAACGGTGCATATCCTGGTATCGATAGGTGAACACGGCGCCGAGCCTGTCGGTGTCGCCCTCGATGTCGCCCGACCACCATCCACGCACGTT
>DATEGN010000257.1:0-6787 GCA_035280125.1 Gemmatimonadaceae bacterium
ATCCATGACCTCGCGTCGATACGCCTTCACCGAGTTCAGGTCCTTTACCTTCACGTTGAAGAGCAAACGGCTCAGCCGATTGTAGACTCCCGACACGATCGCCTTGTCGTACCTCCCTTCCTTGAAGCCGGTGACCATGTCGGCTTCGTCGGCGAGGATCGGTGCCACGAGCCGAGGAATGTCTTCCGGCTTGAACTGAAGATCCGCGGGATAGAACACGAGCACGCGTCCGCGAGCGCTGAGATAGCCAGTACGTAGGGCGTCGGCGATGCCGCGACGGCTGCGATGTCGCGCGAGCCGTAGAAAGTGATAGCGTCGCGCGAGCTGCTCCAGAACCGGCCAGCTATTATCAACGGAACCGTCGTCGATGACAACGACCTCGAAGGAGACGTTAGGCGTCGCGCGAAAGGCCGCGTCCGCCTGCTCCATGAACAGCGGAAGATTCTCCGCCTCGTCTTTGGCAGGCACGAGGACGGAGACGTCTATCTGGGGCGCGGGCTGCGGGGCGAGGGGCGCAGAGATGGCTGTGCTCACGATGCCTTGCTCGCGCAGGGACGAACTCACACGCGCTTCCGCATGCGGGCGGACAGAACGCCTAGCTGATCGCGGTACTTCGCTACGGTGCGTCGGGCGATCTGAACGCCGCTCTCCTTCAGGATATTCACGATCGCCTGATCGGTCAGCGGATGCTTGGGGTCTTCCTCGGAGACGAGCTTCTCGATCTGTGCCTTGATGCCCCGAGCCGACACGTCTTCGCCTGCCGTGGTCGAAAGGCCGGACGAAAAGAAGAACTTCAACGGCAAGACGCCGCGCGGGGTCTGCACGTACTTCTCGTTCGTGACGCGGCTGACCGTGGACTCGTGCATGTTGATCACTTCGGCGACCTCGCGGAGCGTGAGCGGCTTGAGGTACTGCACGCCCTTCTCGAAGAAGTCGCGCTGCCGATCGACGATGTAGTTCATGACTTTCAGCATCGTTTGGCGGCGCTGCTCGATCGCCTGGATCATCCAGTTCGCCGAGTTGAGCTTGTTCGAGATGAATTCCTTGCTCTCACCTTCGAACTTCTTCTTATCGCGCGCGATCTCCTGGTAGGCCTTGCTGAGCTTCAGCCGTGGAAGGTTCGCGTCGTTCAGGAAGACGTGATATCGCCCGTCGATCTTCTCGACGATCAAATCGGGGATGATGTAGTTGTCACTGGCACTGCTGTACATCAACCCGGGCTTCGGATCCAGCTTCTTGATCTCATCTGCGGCGCGTTGAACGTCCCCAGGACTGATCCCGAAGCGCTTCGAAATCTCACTCCAACGGTGATTGATCAGCTCATCGAAGCAGTCGCGAACCAGCCGGTACGGCACCGATTGCTCGAGTCCCGCCTCACGAAGCTGGAGCATCAAACATTCGCGAAGGTCGCGCGCACCGACGCCCGGCGGATCGAGGCTCTGAATGACCGACAACATCTGCTCGATTTCGGCGAGCGAGTAAATCGGGACTTCCTCGAGATCGGGATTGAGCTCCTCGGCAACGTTTGTGACGGTTTCGTTGATGCTGATGAGGATATCATTCAGCGGGCACGCGAGATAACCGTCCTCGTTGATGTTCCCGATGAACTCTTCGGCGAGCAACTGCTGGCGCGGTGAAAGCTCGAGCAGCGTGATCTGGTCTCGCAGATGGTCGGAGAGATCGCGCGTGTCGACGGTAACAGGCTCGTAGTACTCACGCTCTTCGTGCTCTTCGCGTCGGCCGCCGGCATCGAATCCGTCGAGAAGAATTTCCTCCCAATCAATTTCGTCGTTCGCCTTGTCCTGTTCTGTCGTAGACTCGGCTTCAGGGCTTTCCTCCTCTTCCTCTTCCTCCTCCTCCATCTCGACCATTTCGAGGAAGGGGTTATTCAACAGCTCCTGTTTCAGGTGCTGCTGTAGGTCCAGCAGCGGCATATAGAGCAGATCCATCGCCTGGTACAGGCGTGGATTGATCTTGAGTTCCTGTTTGAGCTGCGTGCTTTGCTGGAGACCAGCTTTCATTGTACTTCGGGTCCTCCGTGATCATTGAGCGGCGGCGGCCCCACCGGCGGGACAGGAGCGGGCCGACCCGCACCGGATCCACCATTGTGGCCGTTCCCATCTGTGCCCGAGAAGCGCGCGCGCAAACGTGCCGTCAGTGTCGGGCCGAGGTAGATGTCCGCGACGGTATCGTCAAAGACGAGCTCGCGAACAGTCCCGGAGACTTTCACTTGACCATCAAACATGATGTACGCGCGATCGACAATGTCCAGTGTTTGCTCCACGTTATGATCGCTGATGAGCACCCCGATTCCACGATGGCGCAGATTGGCGACGATGCTCTGGATATCATGCACGGCAATGGGATCGACGCCCGCGAACGGCTCGTCCAACATCATGAACTTTGGGCGGGAAACGAGTGCTCTCGTGATCTCGAGTCGTCGTCGCTCGCCGCCGGACAGAGCGAATGCTTTGCTCTGTCGAAGGTGCTTGATGCTCAGTTCGTCCAGTAGCGTCTCGAGACGCGTTCGTCGCTCGGCGGCGGAGATGGGCAACGTCTCGAGGATTGCGAGGATGTTGTCCTCCACCGAGAGCTTTCGAAAGATGGAGGGCTCCTGCGAAAGATAGCCGACTCCGCGTCGTGCTCGCTTGTACATCGGCATGGTCGTGATGTCCTCGCCGTCCATGCTGATGCGGCCGGCAAAGGGCTGAATGAGGCCCACGATCATGTAAAACGTCGTCGTCTTCCCCGCCCCATTCGGGCCCAGCAATCCGACAATCTCCCCCTGTTGCAATCGAAGGGCCACGTCGTTCACAACCTTCCGACGACGGTAAATCTTTACTAGGCCGGAAGCTTCGAGCACGCTGGTTTTTACCGGCTTCGCTTCCGGCGCGACCGGAGCGGCTCGAACGACCCCAAAGTCCTTGGACGGGGTGAGATGCTCGCCCGTCCGGCGGAGTACGGCCGCCAGCTCGCGGCGGATCGCCTGCATCTCGCGCCAGTACGTCTCGGTAATTCGGATCTTCGCGTCGGGCGCAGTGAGGCCGCTCTGTGGCAGCACGATGATCCCCTCTGAGACCAGGCGAGGAAGCACCGAGGCGGCAAGGTGCTTTCGGACCTCGTCGAGGCTCAGACGACCCGCCTCACGCTCGGCGTCGCGCCCATCAGCTCGCATCGCCGCGAGGTGGTCATCACGATAGATGATCGCCGCCTGATTGAAGTCGGAGCAGCCTTGGGCGTCAGCGGCGATGATCAGTGCGTGCAACGTGAGCGCGAGCGATCGATCTCCGTGTTTGGCGTGCTCGAGGAGGCTCTTGATTCGCTCCGATGAATCGAAATCGTTCATGGGCGACGCACTCCCGGCACCGCGCCTGGACGCGATGGCGGTCGCGCCGGTGTCCTCTGATTCGTTTTGGCGCGCGTCGTATCCGCGGATGGCTCGATGTAGATGCCGGAGACTCGACCGTCGACCGCAATCTGCGCAACCTGCTGTTCGTTGAAGTCGATCGTGATCGTCTCTCCTCTCACATAATTGATCGCCGGCCTGTGGAGCGTGGTGTCCTGCGCCGCCATGTGGTAATACGCTTCCGCGCTGTCCTTTGAAACGAGTTTGCGAATCTCGGGACCCTTACTCGTATCGACGGGCGGCAGCGTATCGAAGTACGCGAAGATGGTATCGCCGCGCAGCCAATTGGTCGTGTCGGCCTTGAATTTCGTCGAGTCGGCACGCCCCTCGGCGAACGCCTTATGCAAGGCGTGCACTTCACGGACGCGTTGCTCAGGCATCTGCACGTCCAATGAATCGGCGATCATGTTCTGCGTCGGCGATACCGCGCGCGCTCGACTCTTTCCCCACGCGAAGGCGCGCTCGAGCGAATCGGACCTGATTCGGAGATCGATCGTGTCTGCCGTGAGCGTGAGATCCTGGCTGTGAGCCTGCGCGCGCGCGCGCGCGATGACTCGCTGCAGCTTCTTGTCTTTCGAGAATAAGTCGATCTTCGTTCCAACAAGGCGGAACGGACGGCCACGCGTACCGTTGACGATCGGATTCCGCATCAACTGCATGATCTCGGTGCCGCTGTTGATGAAAGCGGAATCGCCCGTCGCGTTGACTTCGGGTCGGGTGATTTGGACGTTGCCGGAACCGTAGATCAAACTATCGCCGTCCATGAAGATCGTGTTCCCGACGACATCGATGGGAGGCTGCTCTTTCCCCGACGTGTCGCGCTGGACGATCGTCACGGTGGGCCGGCCGGTCGCCAGCGTTTGGGCTCGTGGACGAATGCGAGGCACGAGACGCTTGTAATCCACCTGGGGACCCACGAGAGTGGATCCGCTCGGGAGTCGGCCATGGACGTTCCCAGTGGCGACGATGCGCTCGTCGGACGTGTAATACGTGAGGAAGTCGGAGGTCATGCTGAGGCGCGGCTCATCGTAGCTCACATGGCCGAGGAGAAAGTTCCGTTTCTCGTCTCCATAGAGTTCGGCGCTATCCGCCTTCAAGACGATGCCACGACTCGGGCAGCGTACTATGAGGCCGCCACCTACGAACGTGTTGTACTCCTTGCTCGGCAGCTGTTGGCTGGACGTATGATTGTCGCGGCCGGGCTGGGGCTCGACCGTGCAGCGAGTCGTGCCCTGACTAAGCGCTACTGGCGCGGTCATCGTAAGCGCTATGACGGCGGCGACCCAGGCGCGCAGCATTACGTGCCCGGCAACGCAATCGGTGCGCTGCCTCTGCACATTCGCAGGCACTTGACGTGCGTGAGATTGGGATCCGCCGTGAAGCCAATCCCACTCTGCGTGCGATCGCCGGCCCTCGCTTCGAAGGTGGTGTCGCTCGTTACTTCGTTACCGAGCTGATTGAACTTCACGTGTGGCGACTTGAGCACTTTGCCATCAAGCGTCGTGATGACGACGTTGCCAAACCCCTCGAGCACCTGCGTCCGCGTATCGTAAATGCCGCGGTCCGCCCTCATCGTGCCGTTAGGCGTCCCCGTCTCAGTATTGAATTTTACGCGCGCGTTGCGAAAATCGAATTTCGTCTGGTCGTTGAACACGAACATCGTATCGGCCTGAAGCTCGCCCTTCTGGACTCCGTTCGTCGTCAGCAGAGTGCGGACGCCAAATCCAGTTTGCTCGGCGGTGTCGGCGTCGGTCTTGGGGCTCACGGGCGGACCCTTCGTATCGGTGCAGGCGCTCGCGCCCGCGATCGTGCAGAACACAGCGGCGACACAAACGCAATGCCTAACGCGGGTGCTCGCGCTCATACCACGCGCGCCCGCATCAGGTCGTGCAGATGCACGACTCCAACCAACTCGTCTCGATCGTTTACCACAGGCATTGCCATGATACCGTGTTGCTCCAGGCGATAGACGACGGCGCTCGCCAGCTCACCCGCTCGAGCCAGCTTGGGAGTACGCGTCATGACGCCGCGCACGGGCGCCGACAGGAAATCATCGCTCCGCTCGACGAGCCGGCTGAGATCTCCTGCAGTCAATACCCCATCCACGTGTGTTCGTGCGTCTACGACGACGGCGATCCCGCGACGCTCCGCAATCATGACGATTGCCTCCCGCATCGTGTCTCCATCGCGAAGGATCGGAAGATCGTCCCGGAGCATGATTTCGTCGACCTTGGTGACCAGAGCACGCCCAAGGGCGCCACCAGGGTGGATTCTGGCGAAGTCCTCACGCCGGAAACCCTTCTCCTGTAACAGGGCAACCGCGAGGGCGTCGCCAAGGACGAGCGCGGCCGTTGTGCTCGACGTCGGTGCAAGGTCGTGCGGACAGGCCTCCTCCCTGACGCTCGCGTCCAGAACGACATCCGAATGTCGGGCCAGGGTGGATTTCGGGTCACCCGTGATCGCAACGGTGCGCACGCCGAAACCTTTCAGGTGCGCGACGAGAGCAAGCAGCTCGTCGGACTCACCGCTCTTCGAGATGAGAATCGCCACATCCTCGTTCCCGACGATTCCGAGATCGCCGTGAACGCTGTCGACGGGGTGAAGGAAACTCGCCGGCGTTCCCGTCGACGTCAGGGTCGCGGCGATCTTCCGACCGATGAGACCAGACTTACCGACACCACAAACTATGATTCGGCCCCGGCACGAGTGCATGAGCTCCACAGCGCGAACAAAGTCGTCGCCGATCCGCTTCTCGAGCGCTCCAAGCGCCTCCTGCTCGAGGCGTAGGACCCGCCGTCCCCGTTCGGCAATCTCTTCGCCCCTCATCGTGACTTTCCGGCCGCCGCGCGCACACGAGGCTTCGCCGCGGCGCGCTTATTCGGTCGGCTCTCGACCGATCGTTCAGCGACGTACGCCTCGGTGAGCGCTTCCCACCCGCCGCGTGCCTTGAGCAATATCTCGGCGAACTCGCGCACGGCACCACGGCCGCCGCACCGCGTGAGTCGAAATCTGCAAGCGCTCAACACCTCCGGCACCGCGTTCGCGACCGCGACAGGCAATCGCACCGTGCGCAGGATCGCCAGATCGGGAAAATCATCGCCGATAAAGGCGGTTTCCTCTGGAGCGATGCCATGTTTCTGGAGAATCTTTCGTAGCGCCGGCAGCTTGCGGGCGTACGAATCCTGAGCAACGTCTTCGATCTCGAGCTCGGAGGCGCGCAGCCTAACGCTGTCGGATACGCGACCCGTGACTATGGCGACGCGAATGCCTGCCTTCCTCAGGAAGTGAATGCCGAGTCCGTCCTGAATGTCGTAGCGCTTGAACTCGAGGGGGGCGCCGTCGACAGCGCCGAGATAGATGCCGCCGTCGGTGAGCACACCG
>DATEGN010000258.1:0-8575 GCA_035280125.1 Gemmatimonadaceae bacterium
GCCCGATCGATGACTACCGAATCGTTCGAACCCGCCGTCGAATCCGCGTCGTCCGCCAACTCTATCGCGCCAAGTTCCGGCGTGATCGAGCCCGAGTCGCTGCGATGCGTCGAGATGTTCGCCGATCTTCGTGCCGACGAATTGGCGTGGATTGCCGCGAATACCGAGCGGGTCGTCCTCGCCCCAAGGCAGTTGCTGCTCGTATCGGGTGCGCCGGCGGAGTGGATGTTCATCGGCATTCAGGGCACTGTCGAAGTTCGCCGTGAGCACCTCGGGGCGAACGTGCCGGCGTACGTCTTTCATGCGGGAGACATTGCTGGTGTCATCCCGTTCTCGCGGATGAAGCAGTTCGTTGGCAATGGACGCGCCGCGAGCCATGCCGTGGTGGGTCGATTCCCCCGCACGTTGTTTCCCGAGTTGCTGCAGCGGATTCCGGTTTTGGCCCCGCGCTTCGTCGCGTTTTTGGCCGATCGCGTACGTGACGCAACGCGGCGCGAGGCCCAGCTCGAGCGACTGCTGGCGTTAGGCAAGCTCTCGGCGGGCATCGCGCATGAGCTGAACAATCCTGTGTCGGCGATACTCGGCTCGTTTGCCGACGCCGGCCGTCGATTGCACCAACGCGGTGAGCTCGTCGTCGAGCTGGTACGTTGTGGAGCATCACCGGACGCGCTCACGCGCCTCGAAGAGCTTCGTCGTACCGCGCGGCTGGCAGGCAGGCCCATCGATCCGCTCACGCGAAGCGACAGCATCGAGTCGATGGACGGCTGGCTGCGGAGCGCCGGCTTGGAGGACTCCTGGATCTATGCGGCCACCTTCGTCGATGCTGGCTTCGATGTGTCGGCGATCTCCTCGGCCATGACCGGTATGCCGAAATCGGCCGAGCCGGCTGCGTTGCGTTGGCTCGAGTCTGGACTCGCGCTCGAGGCGCTATTCACCTCCGCGCAGCACGCTGGCGCTCGCGTCGCAGAAATCGTAGAGGCCGTGAAGGGATATACCGATCGTGATCGCGGGCGCGACATGAGTGACGTCAACCTGCGCGACGGGATCGACGCGACGATTGCGCTGTTCGCGAGCCGTTTTCACGAGCGTGGCGCAACGCTCACGTGCAAGATCGATACACCGCTTCCGCTCCTCCGTGCGTATCCAGGCGATCTGAATCAGGCGTGGTCGCACCTCATCGACAATGCACTCGACGCCGTCGCTCCGCTCGGCGAAAAGGGACATGTCGTCGTCATGGCATCACGCGACGACGGCTGGGTGCGCGTCGAGGTTCGAGACAATGGCCCGGGCATTCCCGAAGAACTGCACGCACGGGTGTTCGAGCCATTCTTCACCACGAAAGAGCCGGGACACGGCACTGGACTTGGTCTCGACATCACGCGCCGGATCATCACGGACCTGCACGGCGGCGAGCTGACGCTCGAATCGAAGCCCGGGGATACGAGATTTGTCGTGAGACTGCCGCTCACCACAGTGGCGACGCTGGGCGTGTAAGCGAGGAGAGAGTAGAGAGTAGAGAGTGGAGAGTAGAGAGTAGAGAGTAAACCCGGCATTTTTCCACTCTCCACTCTCCACTCTCCACTCTCCACTCTCCACTCTCTACTCCTTCAGGTCAGCCCTCGCTCGAACTCGCCGACATCTCGAAAGTACCTCGCCACCGTGTCCGACTGACCCGTTTGCGTATACAGCTCCTCGCGCGGTGATTCAATGAGCGACTCGATCGCGAGCGCTACATCCTCCGCCTTCTGGACCTGGGCGCCACCCCCGGTTTTAGATGCCCAGCTCACGGATGGCGTTCCGCCTAGCGCATTGCGCTGGAATTCAGTGCTCACCAAACCAGGCATGACGAGCGAGACGTGGATGGCCGGGTATTTCCGGCGCAAATCCATACGCAGGTTCGCGGTAAGAGAATTGAGGGCCGCCTTCGCGGCGTTGTATCCCGACCGATAGCTCGCGAGCGGGACGCGGGAAAGAAACGACGAGACATTGATGAGGTGCCCCCGCTGGCGCTCTATAAAGTGCGGGACGATCGCCTGCATTCCGTACAGCGCCGATTTGACATTCACCGCCATCATGAGGTCGAACTCCTCGTCCGTAAGCTCCAGCACCGACGAGTTGTTGCCCCGCCCGACGTTGTTGACCCATATGTCCACGCCACCGAAAGACTTGATTGCCTCGTCACGAAGTCGCGCGACGTCGGCCCGGCGAGTCACGTCGGTGACGACTGGGAGGATATCCGCGGGTATCTCACTACTGAGGGCCTGCAGGACCTGGTCTCGCCTCGAGGCGAGAACGAGTCGAAAGTCCGTCTGGCCAAGCCGGCGCGCGAGCGCGGCCCCGATGCCGCTACTCGCGCCCGTGATTACTGCAACCCGATGGGTCTGCATTTAGCACCGTGGCGCGCGATATGAAGCTTGGAGACGCCGAATCAGTCCGACGAGTACCTTATACCGTCCATGAGCAGCAATACTAGGTTGTCCACCGCTGCGTTGATCGCGATGCCGATCATCGCTTTTGCCGCGGGTCGATCGACGGCTCAAGGCCCTGCCGCCCTATCCGCCGATACCAGCGATAGCCGCTTGCCGACGCTCACGCTTCGTGCGCCCTCGACCTTTGGCGCGTGGGTGGCCGCGGCGCGACACTCGGCATTTCGCACGCGAACGGGAGTGGACGGTTACCGGGACTTCTATCTCGCGAGCGCTCGCTTCGGTTGGCAGTTCGGTGGCGACGACCCATCACGGCTCGTGCGTGTCTCGTACTTCGTTGACGTGATCCCGGCCGCGCTGACGACGGATATGCCAGAGTATCAGTGGAACTCCCGCTGCCAACCCACCACCTACTGTCCTGGCGCCACGCCGATCCCGCACAACGTGTACGGATTCGGGATGTCGCCGATCGGCTGGTCGGTGGCGATGGGGAATGCACACGGGAGCCTCACGATCGAAGCGGCTGGAGGCGGGCTGTGGTTCACGCGTCGTGTGCCCGATCCCATCGCCACGCGTTTCAACTTCACCGCGTCGGCGGGTCCGACGCTCGAGCTACATCTGACGCCCTCTGAGGCGCTGAGAATCGGTTATCTCTGGCACCACACGTCGAATGGTGGCACCGGGCACGTGAATCCCGGGCTCAACTCGACGATTCTGACCGCGGGCGTGCTCTGGCGAGAACGACGCTGACAGCGGTTAGCCGCTTGTCGGCGTGAGTGCGGCCGACCTAACGATTTCGACAGTGTAGCCGTCGCGACCAACGAGTTGCTTGAGGATCTGTGCCGCTGCGCTGTCCGCGTGCACGAGTAATCCTGACTGCTCGCCCGCGGTGTACAGCTGATGCCGGACCTGTCGCTGAATCGCGTCGCGGTCTTCGGGCCGGAACGGATTGAAGATGCCCGCGGTCTCGTCGTAGGTTCGCACATCGAGCACGTCGACTGACATCACGCGTGCCCGCGGCAGCGTAATCGTTATGCGGCGTGTGTCCTGATCGATGCGAATATCGGTCGCCGGTCCGAGATCGATCCCGGCGCTCACCTTACCTGTGACGACGAGCAGTGCACGCTTGGTGAAGCCGTACCGCGAGGCATCGTACACGACGACGTCGCGCAGCGTCATCTCCGTGGAGACGAGCCTTGCCACGTCCTGCAGCTGCTGGACGACGAGGTCGTGACTCACGCGCGGTGGTTCGGCCCTCGGCAACAGGCTCGATGTCCGCGTCGCGACGCCGGCACCGACTGCTGTCACGACGAGGGCCAGAAGAACGACCCAAGTGATTTTGCCGGTCCACTTCAGTGAGTTCATAGGTTGTCGCATTGCTATGATGATGGACGAGCGGCATTATCCGCACGTCATTCACTCCTTCCTGCTTTGAATCATGCTGCGACAATTGATGCTCGTCCTTTCGCTTGCTCTGGCCGTCGATGCGAACGCGCAGCAGGCAAGCTCGGATACCTTGTTTGACGTCGTAATCCGGAATGGGCGCGTGCTCGACGGAGAAGGAAACCCGTGGATCGCCGCCGATGTCGCGATCAAGGACGGACGCTTCGTTCGGATCGGCCGTGTCGCCGGACATGGCAAGACGGAGATCGACGCGCGCGGGAAATACGTCTCACCTGGCTGGATCGACATGATGGATCAGTCGGGTGGCGTGTTGCCGCGCAATGGACTTGCGGAGAACAAGCTGCGTGAGGGCGTCACGACGGCGATTGGTGGTGAGGGCGGAACGCCAGTGCCGGCGTCGCGCATTGGGGAGTACTTCGCGACGCTCGAACGACAAGGCATCAGTGTCAATTTCGGCAGCTACTTCAGCGAGACACAGACTCGTGTTGCCGTGATTGGTCGGTCGGCGCGCGCACCGACGGCGGCGGAGCTCGAGCGCATGCGCGCAATCATGGACACGGCAATGCGCGCCGGTGCGATGGGCATGTCCACGGCGCTCATTTATCCGCCATCGAGCTACGCAACGACCGACGAGTTGGTCGAGGTCGCGAAGGCTGCCGCGCCGTTAGGCGGAATTTACGCGAGCCACATTCGCGGCGAGGGGAAGGAGGTCGTTCAGGCGGTGGGTGAGGCGATCGCTGTGGGTGAGCGCGCCGGCATGCCGGTCGAGATCTTTCACCTCAAGGTCGCGTACCAGCCAGGATGGGGCGTGTTGATGGATTCCGTGCGCGCAGAAGTCGATGCAGCACGAGCGCGTGGCGTCGATGTCGCCGCGGATATGTACGTCTACACCGCAGGCGGTACGGGACTCGAGGCGACCATTCCGAGCTGGGCGTTCGAAGGTGGCGTCGATTCGCTCAAAGCGCGGCTCGCCAATCCGACGATTCGCGCTCGACTCAAGCGCGAGCAACAGACTGGCGTTCCAGGATGGTGGAACATCATCGACGCCGCCGGCGGTTGGGAGGGCATCGTTCTCGTCAACGCGCGCAATTCCGCGAACAAGAAATACGAGAACAAGAGCATCGCGCAGATCGCGAAGGAAACCGGCAAGGACCCTGCTGACGTCGCGTTCGACCTGGTGGTACAGGGTCAGGGACGCGTGATGGCCATCTACCACATGATGGGCGAGCAGGACATCGAGACGGCGCTGCGATTTCCGTGGACGAGCATCGGGAGCGACGCCGGCGCGATTCTCACGTACGGCGAACCTGACGAGACGGGGCTGCCACATCCGCGCAGCTTCGGAAATTTTCCGCGCGTCATCGCTCGTTATGTGAAGGAGCGCCACGTGCTCACGCTCGAGGATGCGATCCGGAAGATGACGTCATGGCCCGCGACACGAATGCGATTGGCCAATCGCGGCGCTATTCGCGAGGGGAATTGGGCCGACGTGACGATTTTCGATCTCGATCAGATCCAGGACAAATCGACCTATGAGAGCCCGATGGAATATCCGACGGGAATCGAGTGGGTACTGGTGAATGGCGTCGTCACAATCGATCATGGCCGTCATACAGGCGCGAAATCGGGACAGGTGCTGCGCGGCCCGGGCTACAAACGGTAAAAAAAAGAACATTCGCGTGCCGCGCTGAAGCGCGACACGCGAATGCTCTTGTTCCTGATGTGCGCTACGCGCGCATTAGATCCCGTACGACAGGTTGAGACCGAAGACGGTCTTGCCCTGATCGATGAAGACCTTCTGCATGCCGAGGCTCACGCCCCAACCGTTGCGGTGCGCCACGCCGAGGCCGGCACCCATCATGAAGCGCGTGCCGCTCTCCGACGTGCTGTTCTCGCTGATACGGCCCCAGCCGAAGCCAGGCGTCACGAAAGGAGCAAACGTCATGTCGCCGTTCTTGAGCACGAGCGCGAAGGGCGCGCCAGCGCTGAAGGACAACGCCGTGGCGCTGGTGTTCGTGCCTGTGCCATCATCAGGATTTGCCCAACCCATATCACCGCGAACGCTCATGGTGAAGAGGTTGGCATCCTTACCGCTATTCAGCGCCCATGCACCGAGGTTTGTCTCGGCGTTCAGGCCAAGCATCATGTTGCTCTTCGAGCCCTGAGCGCTCGGGCTCAGGAAGCCGAGGCTACCGCCGAGCGAGAAGCCGCTCACCGGCATCGACACCGAGGCGCCGAACGAGTTGAACCCGGCGCCATTGTTACCCGACAGGTGACCATACTGCCCGGCAACTGAATAACCTTTCGGGATTCTGCCGAGCATTGCGCTGGTGACGACCGGCGTCATCGCGCCGACCGGCGTCGCCGAAAGCGCGACGTAGCCGGCGAGGTCGCCGATGCTCGGGCCTTGCGCCTGAGCAGACGCAGCGACTCCCAGCGACGTGAGCGAAGTCAGTACGATGGCGAACTTCCGCATTGATCCGTCCTCCAAGAGGAGTGGGTGTGATCGAGTTCACATCTGGCGAGCTCTACCCGCCGCTAGGGGGACGAACAGTCCAGTTGTCAGGCAACTATTGACCTTTTTGTAAACCCTCTTGACTTTCCGGTCGTCCTGTTGAAAAATCAACACACCCCGAATCGAGAGGTCTGCTGGTGTCGCCGCATAAGACAGACGAAGCGCTCACGCGCCGTGAGCGCCAGGTGATGGACATCCTGTTCCGTCGTGCCGAGGCGACCGTGTCCGAAGTCATGGCCGACCTCCCGGATCCGCCGACGTACTCTGCAGTCCGCTCCATCCTTCGCATTCTTGGTGAGAAAGGACTCATCACGCATCGCGACGACGGCCCTCGTTATGTCTACCTTCCGGCGAAGAGTGCCGAACGTGCGCAGGAAGACGCGCTGCAGCACGTCATCAGCACGTTCTTCGACGGGTCACACGAGCAGGCGATGACCGCGCTGCTCAAGATCTCTGACGCCGAGCTCACGGACGGCGAGATCGATCGGCTGCGTGAGCGCATCCGCCGTGCTCGGTCGAGCGGGAGATGACGATGAGTACTCTCGTATATCAGCTGACGCAGCCACAACTCGTTGCATGGCTGCTCAAGGCGACGATCCTCCTGATCGGCGCGCTCGCTGCCACGTCACTCCTCCGTCGCGCGTCTGCGGGCACGCGTCACCTGGTTTGGCTCGCGACGCTCGCCGGTGTACTCTTGCTGCCTGCGGTCTCCCTCTGGACGCCGTTGCGCCTGGCGATCGTCCCAAGGACGCTCGTGCCGACGCTGCCGCAGATTGCACCGACAACGCGCGCTGCAGCACCCACGACGGCAACGATCGAGTCACCGCGCTCGACGGAGTCGCCCTCTGTCTTGTCGGCGGGTGCGTCGATCGCGACACCGCCGATCGAGCGTAACGAGCGCGCGTTTCCGGTCTGGACGACGATCTTCGCCGCGTGGGCCGGGATCGCGGCGATCCTCCTCGGCTGGTTGGGCTTTGGTGCGCTTTCGGTGCGGCGCATCGTCCGCGCGGGCCGCACGCTCGACGAGCGCGCGTGGACGGCGCCGCTCTGTGAAATTGCGGATCGACTCGATCTCGATTCCGTGCCTCGGCTCGTCGCGAGCCCGCTGATCGAAATGCCATTTGCTTGCGGCGTCGTCGAGCCGACGATCGTGCTGCCGACGAGCGCCGAGCAATGGAGCGACAATCGAAGGCGCGCCGTGCTGTTTCACGAGCTCGCACACGTGAAGCGGCGTGACCTGGTTGGTCACACGGTTGGCCGCGTTGCCTGCGCCCTGTACTGGTTCCATCCACTCGTGTGGACGGCGGCACGTCACCTCCGTGCCGAGAGCGAGCGCGCCTGCGACGACCTCGTGCTGTCGTGTGGTGCGCGAGCGAGCGACTACGCCGACCATCTACTCGACATCGTGATCAGTGTGCGACGCTACGCCGCGCCGGCGACGGCGATGCCGATGGCCCGGCGGCGCGAGCTGGAAGGGCGCGTGCTCGCGATCCTCGATCCAGCTGTTGCGCGCATCGCTCCGGGGCGCATTCAGTCGGTGACACTGCTCGCTGGGTTTGGCGCGCTCGCGCTTTCGATTGCGGCAATGGCGCCCCGCGCCGAACGCACGGGGCAGAGGGTGGAGACTCGGCAGAGCGTAGAGAGCAGAGAGCAGAGGGTAGAGAGCAGAGGGCAGAGCGTGCTCGCTGTCACGAGCGCGCATAACGAGTCGAGGCAGACGACACGCTCGATCGCGCGTGTTGCCGACACGCGACCGGCGCCGATGCCGTCGCCAACTCCGCAACCGACGCCGACTCCAACCCCCGCGCCATCGGTAGCTGGTACGGACCTCGTCACTGAAGCATTGACCAAGGTCAGTACGTTCGCGGTTCGGCAGGCGGCATCGGCGATCTCTGCGGCAGTCCAAGGCAAGCAGGCGAAAGAAGGCGTCGATTCGGCTAAGGTCGCGCTGCTGCTCAGGGTTCTCCGGAGCGATCCAGACGCGAATGTGCGTCGCATGGCGGCGTGGGGACTGAGCGAGGCCGGTGATTCACCGACCGTCGTCGAAGCGCTTGCGGTCGCGGTGCGCAGCGACGAAGACGATAACGTGCGTGAGATGGCGGCGTGGGCGCTGTCAGATTCGCGTCGAGACAACGCGCATCGTGCGCTCACCGGCGCCGCTCGGCGCGACGCGAGCGACCGCGTACGTGAGACGGCGGTATGGGCGCTCGGCAATTCCGATCTGCGCGAT
>DATEGN010000259.1:0-12008 GCA_035280125.1 Gemmatimonadaceae bacterium
CGAACTCGCCGAGCTCCTTCGATGCGACGGCGCCCTCGCCAGCATAGTGGTTCGGGAATCGCGCGTACCACCAGATACCGGTGTAGAGACCCTCTGGCAGCTTGAGGCGAGCCTGATCAGCGCCCGACTCCTGCGTCGCCCGATCGAGATGTACGAGGTCGGGCCGAGCAATCATGCTCACCGATGTCTCGCTCTCACCGGCATGCTGGTCCGTGGCTCGATTGGACTTGTGCGCCGGTTCGCCCGGACCGCTGCGCGCCAACCCCTGCACATACACGACGTAGTCGTGAGGTGCCTCGAGCTGCGTCTGCGCAAAATAGGGTAGCAGGCTGTTGTTGCCGCCGTGGCCATTCACGATGATGATCTTCTTACAGCCATTGCGGCCCATCTCGTCCGTCGTCTCCTGCAGCAGCTGGAGCTGGAGTCCGCGGCTGTACGCGACGGTTCCGGGCTCGTGCTTCGCCTCGAAAATCTGGCCGAAGTAGTACTCGGGAAACACGACCGTGTATTCCTGCTGCGCCGCATTGATCGAGGCGTAGCGCACGTTGAGCAGATCGTTACCGATCGGGAGATGCGGCCCATGTTTCTCCATGATGCCGAACGGAAGCAAGCACGTGCCTTGTGCGCGCGTGATGGCATCGCGGAAGTCGGGTCCAGTCAACTCCTCCCAGTGGACCGAGAGGCGGCCTGGCGCCGCCGGTGACTGCGCCCAAGCGGTGGACGCGAAGAGGAGAGCGACGGGAAGCAATGACGATCTGCGCATGAATTCTCCGCTACTGGTGTGCCGCTATTGTAGCAGATCGTCGGACGGCTGCCAGGGTTCACTCCACGGCTTAACTCCACCCGCAGCGTCCTCGCAGGATCTATGGACGCGGCGCGGCGCGCCGGCACCCATCGTCGCCGCTGACGCGACTGCGACCAGCACGGCGGCGATGACGACGCCAATCAGATACGGATGCACGAGGATCCGGTCGTGCCGCCATTGCCTGCCACGGGCGGTGAGAACGCGGTGTGACCGGGACCGTTGGCGTCATCCTCTCGGTGCTTGCGCTTCGGAGCAGGCGAGCGGTTCCGTCGTCGGCGGCGCGAGAGTAAGAATAACTAACGTGCGTTGTTCACGCCGCGACGGCTGGAGTCATGGCTTGAGTATCTGTTCATCTTTGAGCACACGATTCACCGCGGCGTAGATGTCTTTGACCTGCTGATCGGCCGGTATCTCGGGCTGCGTCATGTGTTCGATGGTGGAGGCGCGGTAGTCGCCGCCACTCCGGAGCTCGACGACATACATGAACACGTCATCCATGGTGCGATTGCGCTCGATGCGTGGCGGCAATTGGAATACGCCCGCGCGCTCGGCCGCCGTCCACGCCGCCTCGATGGTCGACTCCGGGACGCTCAGCGCCGCGACGAACAGCGAGTCAGTCGTAATGACTTGGGTGCCAGGGCCGACATCGACCTTGGTGCCGCATTGTCGGCGCGCTTCCGCACTGTAACGCTGTATCGTGGCGCGCGAGGCAGTTTCCCCAACCACTCGCGGGATTTGAATCTCGCACTGCATGACGCGCGCGAGGAATGCCGACCACTGACCGTTGGCTCGGCGCAGAATTACACCCTGAGTTCCTGACGTCAGCGTGTACCCACCCCAGACGCGCAGCTCGCGATAATCGGATCCGGTGCGGAGCTCGCGAAGATCGCCGAGGATTGACGCGCCGGACCATTGCCCGGTGATGTTGAGCAGCGAGGGTTCAGGCGGAGCACTCACGACTCGCGCTTGGGCAAGCCCAAGGTGCGAAACGAACGTGGCGAGCGCGAGAACGGAACGAAGGGGGTGGCTCATCTCTGAACCGTCGACGAATACCTCAGATTGACATCGAAGGCGCCTTCATTGATACTGCAAGCAGCGCGCTGACAGGGCGCCACCAACCCGCGGCAAGGGAATAACTCCCACCTGGTTCGCTCTGAGTCGTGTGCGCTTGCACCTTCTTTCAGCCTGGTTGTCAGCGGGATACAGGCGATTCATGAAAGGAGGTTGCCATGAAGTCGCTTCCCGCGCGTCCGTCGCTCGAATCCCTCCACAAACAGGCAAAGAAGCTCGCGCGCGACATCGCCGCGGGTGACGCCGCTGCCATCGCACGGGCACGCGCGCATCTGCCAAATCTCGATCTGCCGCTGACGCAGCGCAACGCTCAACTAATCATTGCGCGCGAGTATGGCTTCGCGGGCTGGCAAGATCTCACCGCCGAAGTGAGCAAGCGTCTTGGCCACGGTCTCGACTGGGCCGCAACACAGGCGAAACGCGCCATTCACGACAACGACCTCGAACGGCTGAAGCAATTGTTGGTTGAATATCCAGGCCTGCTGTCGTGGCAAGCCGACGACGATCACAACGGCCTGCTGGGATTTGCGACGGGTGCCTACGGTGACGCCTTCGGCGAGGAGCGAGAGCGCTGGTTCACTCGTAAGGCGAGCGCCGAGCTGCTCATCGACGCCGGCGCGGTTGTCACACAATCGGTCTGCGAGGGCCTTCTCGAGTCTCGGGCTGTCGGACTGCTGGAGCTTTTTCAGCGCAAGGCGCTGCTTCCGCGCACGCTCGCGTTCTTTGCCGCACTCGATGACATCGATGCTGTTCGTAAGGCACTCGCGGAGAACGCGAATGATTTGGCGACTGTCAACGCGGCATTCATCACCGCGTGCCGCTTTGCGCACGAGCCGGTCGCGTCACTACTCCTGGAACGAGCAATCGTGCTCGATCCCGACTTGGGCAACAAGATCGATGACGCTCTGGGACGCGTCGCCTTCGTGAAAGATTTAGTCGAGAAGACGCCGCTCGATCCCAGGCGCGCGATCGCGCTGGGCCCATGGAAGACTTTCGTGATCGGGCAGGTCGATCGTGCGATGCACGAGCGTGACCTGACCGCGTTCGTCGCCGGGGTCCAGCGCGAACCGTGGCTCCTTGGCGACGAGTACGTCGACCTTCAGCAAAAGCTCATTGCGAACGCAACGCAAAACGGTCAGGGGGAGTTCATCGTTGCGCTGCTCGATCTCCGCCCCGCGATACTCCGGACGCAGCCGCCGGCATCACAAGCGATCGAGATGGCATTCACGTACGGACACACGCACCTGCTGCCGCTGCTCGCGCGTATCTGGTCGATACCTAACGACTTGCCGCATGCGGCCGGCCTCGGTGACTTGGCGCGCGTGAGACACTGGTTCGGCGCCTCCGGCGAGCCAGCCCTGGGCGATGTCCAGAATCAGTACCCCTCGAGCTCGTACATGCCGAAGTTCCGAGTCGAGGAATATGCGCGGCAGTGGGGCCCGATCAGCGTGCAGCGGGTGCTCGACAGCGCGCTCGCGTTTGCCGTCATCAATCGGCACTTCGACGTCGCTGATTTCCTGCTCGCGCATGGCGCGAACATCAACACCCACTGGAACTCGCATGAGCCGGCGAGCATTCTGCACCATCTGGTGTTCGAGGACAACTACGAGTCGATGCAATACCTCATCGACCGCGGCATCGATTTAACGATCAAAGATTATCGCTGGAACAGTACCGCACACGGCTGGGCATTATATGGAAAGCACGACGAGAAGATGGCGCGCTGGCTGGAAGACGCCGACCGACGGCGGCATCTCGCGGCTGACGGAAAAGACGCACCCCAGGACGCCTGATCCGACTATTCGTTAGGTGACGAGTCCGTGGGGCAGGATATGCGCGTCTGGGTCAGGCGACCGCCGCGGCTTGCTCGACTCGTGCGTCTTCTCCGCCGAACGCCTCGGCCAGGGTGCGTCCGACATACATCTCGGGCGGCGTCACGCCTAACGCCCAGGCGACGGTTGCCGGAACGTCGAGCAGATGCGCTCGATCCAGCGTCATGCGTCGCACGGAACCACCGGCGAGCAGGAGAGGAATCGTCCAGTTGAGCGGGTGTTCCTCGGCGTGATCGTTCACCGTAACGCCGCCGCCGCCGTGATCGGCCAACGCGATGACGAGCGTGTGAGGATCGCTGACGAATGATGTCAACTTCATCAACAAGCCAATGCCCGAGTCCAACCGCCGACATGCGTCGCCGTACTCGTTCGTCATCCAGCCGTGACTCTCACCCGCCTGATCGGCATCGGCCCAATGCATCACCACGAGTCCGCGTTCCTGTGCACACAGCGCGCTGCTTGCGGACATGATGACTTCCTGTGCCGTTGCGCCCGCGAAATGAGCCTCGGTGAAGCCGAGTCGCTTTGCGATCCGACGGGCAGTGCCACGATAGAGCGCGGGCATGCTTCTCATGAATACCGCGCTCGGGTAGCCGGCTCGCGACAGCAGCGCCGGAAGTGGGAGTAGTGGCGTTTTGGGTTTCGGCACATGCGCGCTGTCCCTTAGAACGCCGTGCGTCTCCGGAGACACACCATTGATCAGCGAGGTCATCGCCGGCCAGGTGCAGCTCGGTGAAACTGTGCGCGCTGACATGGTCGACGCACCATTCAGCGCCATCTCCCGAATGTTCGACAGGCCGAATGAATCGATCGCATCCGGACGTAAACCATCGAGGACTACGAGGATGACGCGGCAAATAACCGAAGACGCGGACATTTTCAATTCTCCAGAAGAGCAGAGAATCAAAAACCGTTCCGCGTCATGATCGCGCGAACAACATTCGTCGAGCTCGTAACGGCTCTGTCCCGATCAGAGGGAGCACTTCGTCGCGAAACCGGTCAGCTCTTCGGCTGCCACAACTCCACTTTGTTGCCGTCGGGATCGAGGATCCACGCGAACGCGCCATTCTCATCCGACTCGGGGCCCTTGAGGACCTCGACTCCGGCCGCGCGGAGATTCGCGAGAAGCGCGTTGAGGTCGTCGACGCGGTAGTTGATCATGAAGGACGCGTCGCTGGGCGCGAACCACTTGGTATCCCGCGCCGCAACGTGCCAGGCGGTAACGCCTTTGTCCTCGGCCCGGTCGTCAGGCCACCTCAGCACCGCGCCTCCCCACGGCTCCAGCGGCATCCCCAAGTTCTTCTGGTACCATGCTGCCAGGGCTGCGTGGTCTCCGCTGCTCTTGAAGAACACACCTCCGATCCCGGTGACTCTCGCCATCATTCCCCCCTGATGGGCAGTTTCGAATGCACTAACGAGCCAGGCCTAGCATGTCCCTTCCAGGCGCTCAACCGCAATGGTTCGACTGTCCGGGAGTTGTCGAAATATCCAGATACGTGGTCAAACCTCGGCCCCGGCGACCAGTGGTTGATACTGGCGATCGCCGGTCGCCACGAGTGCCGCCGCCGCGAGATTTCCCGTCACATTGAGCGTTGTCGCGAACGTGTCCGGAAGCGCATCGACGGCGATCAGGATACCAATCCCTTCCGCGGGCAATCCGATCGCGAGGAACAGCGGCGTGAGCATGATGAACGCGCCGCGAGGGACGCCCGGCGCCGCGAAGGCCAGAAAGATGGCGGCAAAGGCAACTGTCGCGAGCTCGCGGGCGTGCAGCGGAACGCCGTAGAACCATCCGATGAACAGCGCGCCGATCGTCCACGATACGGGCGCCGCCAGCTTGAAAACCGATACGGCGAGCGGCAGCACGAAGCCGGTGACGCGATCCGGGAGTGCGAGTCCGCGTTCTCCGCTCTCGATCAGGGCCGGAAGTGACGCGATCGACGAGCTCGAGCTGAACGCGATGAGCTGTGCCGGCAGAACTGCTCGAGCGAAGCGTGCGACAGAAATCCCGCCGAAAACGGCCACGATTATGTAGATGAGCACTATGACGACGATGCATGCGAGCGAGTACGCGACGATGTACGCCCCGATCGCGCCGGCTACGGAGCCGCCGAGGTGCGCGGCGAGCGGCAGCACGAGAGCGAATACCCCGACCGGCGCCACCAACACAACCCATCGCACGATGAGCAGCATCGCGTCGCCAAGTGCGCGCGCGAGATTCACGAGTGGAGCCCGCGTCGGCTCGGGGCTGCGCGCGATCGCGATGGCGAGAATCAGCGTGAACAGAATGAGCGGCACCATGGCGCCGTTGGCCGCGGCTGCAACAGGATTCGGCGGAATCAAGGACGTGAGCCACGCGCTGAAGCTCTGACTCTGGCCCGTGGCCGACAGCTGATTCGCCGCCTCGACTGCACCGGCTGGCAGCGTCGGCTTGGCGCTCGCGCTCGAGGGCAGCGGGAGTAGCGCGAAGAGTGCCGAAGCAAGCGGAATGACCATCGCCGCGATCGCGGCCAAGAGCAGCACGAAGACGACGAGCGTGCGTCCTCCGATCCGACCAATCGCTCCGATATCACTTGCCGACGCGACGCCAGTGATCAGAAGCGAGACGACCAACGGTATAACCGTCATGCGGATGGCGTTGACCCAGAGCGTCCCCACCGGGGCCACCGCGTCGGCCGTCTCGATCAGCGGCTTGCTACCCGACGCGGCGATGAGCGCGCCGCCTCCAATCGCCGCCGCGAGGGCTATAAGAACACGTGTGCTCTCTTTCATTCGTTGTTCGGTGATGAGATTCTTTACATCATGAGGTCGCCGCCGTTGATATCGAGCGACGTCCCGGTGATGTACCCCGCCGCTTCGGACGCGGCGAAGCAAATGAGGTCGGCGACTTCGAGGGCGGTGCCAAGGCGCGGAATCGGGTAACTCGCTGCTAGGCGCTCGAGCAAGTCCGGCGCGGCATTCTCGTGCGTCAGCTCGGTATCGATCATGCCGGGGCACACCGCGTTCACGGTGATCCCGAACTTCCCCAGCTCTTTCGCGGCGGCTCGGGTCAACCCCAGCAGGCCAGCCTTGGACGCCGTATAGTGCGCGCCGCCTAACGTGCTGACCTGTCGTCCGGCTGATGAGGAAATGTTAATGATGCGACCGTAGCGCTGCGCCTGCATCGTCGGCAGCACGGCTTTGGTGAGGAGGAACGGCGCCGTGAGGTTCACCTCCAGCGCGTCGCGAAACTCCTGGGCCGAGAGATTCGGAAAGCGCGTCGAGCGCGCGAAGGCGGCGTTGTTCACCAGAATATCGATGCGGCCGAAGCGCTCGAGCGTGCGGCGGACGATCTCCTCCGGTGTGGCCTCGGCGGTGATATCGCCCGGCGCGGACAGCGCGCGGTCGCCCAGCGCTCCGGCGAGTGCATCAGCGCGAGCCGCTTCGCGAACGTTGACGACAACGCTCGCGCCTCGCTCATACAACCGCTCGGCGGCAGCGCGACCGAGACCGCGTGCGGCGCCGGTGACGATCGCGACGCGGCCGCTGAAGTCCAGCGGCGCGTCGGAGGTTCCTTCGTCTCGCGCGTCGCTCGAGCGAATGAGGAGGGTCCGGTTGGAGACGCGCGAATATGTCAGCCGATTTCATCGAACGCCAGGTTCAGCCGCTCACTCGTTAGGTGGCTGCCTCGGTGAGCGCATGGTGACCAAACGACTCGAGTGCTGCACGCAGCTCGAGACTGCGTGCCCGGATGCGCGGTATCAGCACACGCCCCCCGACACAGACGAGGAAATCACTCGCGACACCGGCCTTCGTCGTCTTGCACGCGCGTGAACGGCAGATCGAAGAGCCGCGCGAACGGTGACGGAAATGCGAACGGCTCGACCGACCGGATGTCTTTCGATGTCAGCTCGAACGTGAGCGTCGAGTCGACGTCCCGGATCTTCCAGCCAAACGCTCGGGAAGACGCGGCTCCAAAACGTAGCTGGTGGCCGAAAGCGGCCAGGTGACTGGCTTCCACTACAATCGGCTTTTCTTCATGATCCGACAAGCAACGACCAGAGAGCACAGGATGAGCGACAGCTTGACCGACATGTTCGACCTCGATGGCCGCGTGGCGATCGTCACCGGCGGATCGCGTGGACTCGGCCTGCAGATCGCGCGCGGGCTCGGCGCGTTCGGCGCTTCGCTCGCGCTCGTGGCGCGAAAGAAGCCGGAGCTCGACGCCGCCGTCGAACAGCTGACTGCCGCTGGCTGCACCGCCGTCGGCTTTGTCGCCGACCTTGGCAGGCCCGAGGAGACGTCACGCCTTGTCGAGCGTGTGCTCGAACACTTCGGGCGGATCGATATCCTCGTCAACAATGCGGGTGCAACCTGGGGTGCGCCCGCGGAGGACTATCCGCTCACCGGCTGGAACAAGGTCCTCGGCCTGAACGTCACGGGCCTGTTTCTGCTGACGCAGGCGGTGGCGCGCCGCGCTTTTCTGGCGCAGGGTAAGGGCGTCGTCATCAACGTGGCCTCGGTCGAGGGCTTCCAAGGCCATCATCCCGAGCGCCTTGGTACGATCGCGTACAACACCGCCAAAGGCGCGGTGGTCAACATGACGCGAGCGCTCGCCGCCGAATGGGGCCCGCGCAACATCCGCGTCAATGCGATCGCGCCGGGTTTCTTCCCGTCGAAGATGACCGCCGCGACGCTCGAGAAGCATGGTGCGCAGGCGCTTCGCGACACGCCTCTCGGGAAGCTCGGCGGGGAGACGGATTTGATGGGACCGGCCTTGTTGCTCGCGTCCGACGCCGGCGGCCACATCACGGGTCAAACAATTGCGGTTGACGGCGGCGCGTCGATCATTTGAGATGCCGAACGGTTGCCTAACGCCGGAGCACCGAGCCGGAGTCCGCCGAAATTCAAACTGGCGCGTTGCCCAAAGGCATCATAGCGTAGCGTTATGTCCATCGCCGCGGATTCGGCAGGCGCCAGCGATGATCTGTATGAGCGCGTCTACGACGAGCTCAAAAAGATGGCTCGCGTCCACCGGCGGCGTATGGACGGAGAGGCGACGCTCTCGACGACGGAGCTCGTCCACGAAGCGTTTCTCAAGCTCGGCGCCGACGACGGCGCGCGATGGCAAGCCAGGGCACACTTCTTCGGCGCTGCCTCGCGCGCGATGCGTCAGGTGCTCGTCGACTTCGCCCGACGCCGGCGCGCCGCGAAGCGCGGCGGCATGGCGACTCGCGTGTCGCTCCGCGACGGCGACGCGACGCTCGAGGTGCAGCTCGACGAGATCATCGCGATCGACGACGCGTTGAATCGCCTCGACGCTGTCGACGCGCGCCTGCGTCAGATCGTCGAGCTCCGCTTCTTCTGCGGATTCAGCGAACGCGAAGTTGCCGAGCTGCTCGGCGTCACGCCGCGCACGATCGAACGCAACTGGCTCAAGGCAAGACTCCTCTTGATGCGGGAGCTGGGGGCGTCCCCTGACTGACCATGGACTCAGAGTACTGGAAGAAGGTCGAGCGCATCATCGACGTCGCACTCGAGAGTGATCCGTCGCAGTGGCCCCGCGTGCTCGACGAGGAGGCGCAGGGCGACGTCGCCTTGCGGCAGGAAGCCGCGAGTCTGCTGACGCGCTATGAAGCAGCGCAATCCTTCCTCGAGTCGCCGCCAACCGAGGCGGCTGCGGCGATCGTCGCCGAGGCGCGCGAGCCTGCGCACCAGCTCGAGCATCGCCGCATTGGCGCGTATCGCCTCGTGAAGCAAATCGGACACGGTGGAATGTCGCGCGTCTTCCTCGCCGAGCGGGCCGACGGTGCCTTCGAACAACGGGTCGCGATCAAACTGTTGCGATCTGGGCTCGACTCCGAGATCGACCACGATCGCTTTCGGGCCGAGCGACAGATCCTTGCGACACTGAATCATCCAAACATCGCCCGCCTGCTGGATGGCGGCATCACCGCCGATGGCACGCCGTATCTCGCGCTCGAGTACGTCGACGGCGAGTCAATCGACGCCTACTGCGACGCGCGCGCGCTCAGCGTTCGTCAGCGGCTGGAACTGTTCACATCCGTGGCGGACGCAACCGAGGCAGCGCATCACAGTCTCGTCGTGCATCGCGACCTCAAGCCGTCGAACATTCTCATCACGAAAGATGGCGTGGTGAAGCTGCTCGACTTCGGATTGGCGAAGCTCCTCGAGCCGGTGAGCACGGCGGCTGCTCCGTCGACGCATCCGGGACATCGGTGGCTGACGCCCGAGTATGCCGCACCCGAGCAAATCACCGGCGGCCCGATCACGACACTCACCGATGTCTACCAACTCGGCGCCGTGCTTTACGATTTGCTCACTGGCCGTCCGCCGTTAGGTGCCCGCGACCGAAGCGTGCACGAGCTCGAAACAGCCGTGGTCAGAGACGATCCGGCGCCGCCGTCGGCCGTGGCGCCCGAGTCGAGACGCCGCGCGATGGGTGGCGACATCGATGCCATCGTACTCAAGGCATTGAACAAGCAGCCGCAGCTGCGCTATGCGTCGCCGCGCGCGCTGGTCGATGACGTGCAGCGGCACCTCGCTGGACATCCGGTGCTCGCTCGCCGTCAGACCCTCGGCTACCGCGCGCGGCGCTTCGCGAGACGCAATCGCTCGGGATTGGCGGTCGCCGCAATCGGTGTGATGCTGCTGACGACATATGCGGCAACCATTGCGGCGGATCGACGACGAATTCGTCGCGCGCTCGACGAAGCGACGGTGGGCACGCACCGCGCCGAGCAGGTGACCGATTTCATGCTCCACCTGTTTGACGTGAGCGCTGCCGGGCAGTCACTCGGCGATACGGTGAAACTGCGTGCGCTGCTCGAGCGCGGCCTCACGCGCGCTCGCGAGTTGAAGGGACAGCCGGCACTCCAGGCGCAGATGCTCGACGTCGTCGGCCGTCTCGAGAGAGAATTGGGCGAGCTCGATCAGGCGCGCCCGATCCTCCAGGAAGCCCTTGCTTTACGACGGAAAACCGACGGCGACGTTCACCCCGATGTCGCGACGAGTCTCGAGTCGCTCGCGCAGGTCGAGTACGATCAGGGCAACTACGCCGAAGCCGCGAGGCTCCGTCGCGAAGTTCTCACAATGAGGCGCCGCTTATTCGGCGACTCCGATACCAAGACGACGACCTCGCTGCTCGAGCTCGCCGCGGCGATGCATGCGCAGGGAGATTTCCGGAACGCGCAGCCGCTGTTGGACGAGTGGGTGGCAATCGTGTCGCGCCAGCGCCCCGAGACGACCGAGCTTCGTGCCCGTCAGCTCACGGATCTCTCCGCGGTTTACGAGATGCGGGGCAGGATGGATGTCGCTGTGCGTCTCGGTCGTGACGCAGTGGACGTCAACCGGTCGCTCTACGGCGAGCGGAACGCGAACTACGCGAACGCGCTCGTGAACGTGGCATCGACGATCGCGTATACGGGAAAGTTCGCTGAGGCCGATTCGCTGATGCGCTATGGCGTCGAGGTTTTACGGGAGGTGTATCCCGCCGGGCACCCGGACCTGCTTGGTGCACTCCGGACGCAAGGCGCGATACTCGACCGCCAACATCGATACGCCGAGGCCGAGGCTCCGTTGCGTGAAGCCGTCGCCATGACGCGGCGAATCGATGGACCGAACAGCGTGCGCGTTACCGACGGCGAGCTCGATCTGTCCATCGCGCTCACGATGATGGGCCGGTACGACGAGTCGCTCGAGATGACTCGCGATGCGGAGCGAATTCTTCGCTTGAAGTATCCAGCGACGAGCCCTCTCGTGCTTCGCGCCGACATCGCGCTCGCCGAAGCGCTTCGCGGGACCGGCCAGTACGCGCAGGCTGAGTCGTTACTCTTGCCAGCATTCAAGGCGTTCGACAATGGACGCGCATTCTCCAAGCGACCGCGTGAACATGCCGTCGAGGCACTCGTGCGGCTCTACCAGGCGCAGGGGCGGACCGCCGAGGCCGCAAGGTACGAGGCGCTCCGCCGTCCGCGGTGACTAGGCGCACCCCGCGGTGTCGTGTAATGGCCAACAATTCCGCATGTGCTGCAATAGGGATGCGTTCGCGACGAGGCGACCATCCCTGCTGCCGCCCACGGGAGAGTTGCCATGTTCAGTCGTGTCATCGTCGCGGTGCTCGCCGCGGCAACGGTTGTTGCCTGCTCAGACCGAATCACGCCCGTATCGCCGGCGCTTCGACCAGGCGTGGCACCTGCGACCAGCTTGACGCTGAGCACCGCGCAGCTCGTTAGGCAACTGACGGCGAGCCGTGGCATCGTTCCATTACCCAAAGCGCCCCGGGTTCGGCCGGAGTTGGT
>DATEGN010000260.1:0-6807 GCA_035280125.1 Gemmatimonadaceae bacterium
TCGGTACGTCGCCGAGTATCACCGATGGTCGAAGCGCCTGACCCTCCGCGTCGACGCTTGATCCCATCGAACCCAACGCGGGCCTCGCGGGCTTTGTACGTTCCTAGACCGCAAATTGACGGCTGCAATTCCTTTTTCGAGTCCACGATGTCGATACGACGCTCTCTTGTCTTACTCTCCACTGCGACGACGCTCGCCGTCTTCGGTGGCTGTCATTCCAAAGCGCCTGAAGTCGTTCCCCCACCTCGTCAGCTGAGCGATTCCGCTGCGGCAGCGGTGCGTTGGGTCGACACGCACGCGATACCGATCACGGTTCGCGATTCGACTCAGCTCATCATCGATCGCGCGCCATTCATCACCTTCGTTGGCAACGCCCGCGTGCTGGGCGTTAGTGAGCTCACCGAAGGCACACACCAGTTCGGCGCGCTGATGTTGTCGACACTGCAAGCACTGTCGTCAGAGGGATTCCGCGGACTCGCGGTCCAGGCGCCAATGCCAGAGGCAATGGAGCTCGATCGGTACGTGCGCACGGGCGTCGGCAATCCACGACAATGGCTCCGCAGCCTCGGCTCCCAGCACTGGAACACCCAAGAGGTGCTGAACATTGTCGAGTGGATTCGTAACTACAACCGCGAGCATACGGGCGCGGAGCAAATCGGCTTCTACGGCTTCGAGCTGCCGAACGCGAGTCACGCGATCGCCGTCATCACAACACTTCCCGACAGCATTGCTGGCTCACCGCTGAACGCCTGGCTCAAGCGCGAGGTCCAGTGTGTGCCGACGGGCGAGAGTGCAGCATGGGGGCGCGACGGTCCGGCGTCCGATAGCACCTTCTGGAACCGATGCCGAGGTCAGACTGCCGCAGTGGTCGACTCGCTTGGCGCGCTGCGCGTGCGCCTCGGCTCCCGGCCGAGCGCCCAGGCCAGCGTGGCGTTCGCTGAGCAGATGGCTCGCCTGGCCCAGCATGATGCAGACGTGGGGCTCCGACACTTGCCCCGCCATCAGACGGTGGCGGACCACATCATGTGGCTCGCGAATGGTCTTGGCGGCGACGCAAAGCTCCTCGTGTGGGGGCGCGACGTCGAGTCCGGCCGCCTAACGGGTGACGGGGGGGTCGTACAGTCCGCGGTTCCGCTCGCGAGCACACTCGGCGACCGATATCGCAACCTTGCCTTCACGGCGGGCCAGGGCGTCGTCAGAGCTCAGCCCATCAACGTTGGGCAGCGGGAACCGGGCGGCGAGACCAACATGCGACTGCGCCCGGCCCGTCCCGAGTCGCTCGAGGATGTGCTCAACCACGCGACCACGGACAACTTCTTTCTCGACCTGCGAAATATCGGTGCGGAGCCAGGCTCCAACTGGCTCAAAGGCCCGCATCAGGCGCGGCTCGTCAGCGGCATCTACTCCGAGAGCCCGCTTGGCACTTTCGAGACGCCATTGCAATTTCCGACGTATTACGATGGTTTGCTTTTCTCCAAGAATGTCACGCCAGCAACACCATTGAAGCGTTAGCCGGACATTCACCCGCGACGACGATGTGCCGCAATATCAAAACACTGGCAAACTTTTCTCCGCCGGCAACGGACGACGAGATTCGCGCGTCGGCACTGCAATTCGTGCGAAAGCTGAGCGGTACGACCAAGCCGTCTCGTGCAAATGAGGAATCGTTCAATCGCGCTGTTGCGGAAGTGACCGAGGCAGCGGAACGATTGATTCGGTCGTTGCACACGCACGCGCCACCGCGGAATCGGGAGGAGGAGGCGGCAAAGGCGCGGGAACGAGGGCAAAAGAGAATGCGTCAGGCGGGGTGAACGTCCATGCTGCGCTCTCCCGTGAACCGAGTCCGCAAACTGTGCCTCGCCTTGCCTGAGGCCCAGGAAGTGGAAGCCTGGGGCGAGCCGACTTTTCGCGTGAAGAACAAACTGTTCGCGATGTACGCCTCGTCAGGCAATCATCATGGCGCCGGGCGGCCAGCGATCTGGATAAAAGCACCGCCGGGCAATCAAGACATCATGGTGCGACTGAATCCCGATCGGTTTTTCGTCCCACCCTACGTGGGGCCGAGCGGCTGGATCGGCGTTCATCTGGACGGTGATGTCAATTGGAAGGAGCTCGACATGCTGTTACGTGATGCGTATCGACTCACGGCGCCGAAACGGCTTGCCGCCCGCGTGGAGGACGAATGAGCGCTGCTGATCACAGTGAGGGCCGTTGGGCCGCCGCCTTCACGCCACGGTCGCCTAACGAACAACGCTACTGGCTGGTCAAGTCCGAGCCCGACGTCTTCTCGTTCGATGACCTCCGCGCGGCGCCAAAACAAACCACACAATGGGATGGCGTGCGCAACTTTGCCGCGCGCAACTTTCTGCGCGATGGCATGAAACGCGGCGATCGCGTCTTCTACTATCACTCGAGCTCGAGTCCGCAAGCCATCGTTGGTATCGCCGAGGTCGCGCGCGAGGGCTACCCCGATCCGACGGCGACCGATAAGAAGCATCCGGCCTTTGACCCAAAGTCCGATCCGAAGGATCCGACCTGGTACGCCGTCGACATCAAGGCGGTCACGCCACTCAAACGCCCCGTCACACTCACCGAGATCAAGGGGAACAAGGCGCTTGCGGACATGGCGCTGGTCCGCATCGGCCGCTTGTCGGTGTCCCCAGTGACGTCGAAGGAGTGGGAGACGATCGTCGCGATGGCCGAACGCTGATGGCCATTCGCGTCGTTAGGCTCGGCAGCGCACGGGAATCAAACGAAGGCCCCCGACTCGGCACGGTTCGTCGCCCACCCCGCGGCGTTCGAAAGGAGGATTTCGCCACGGGCGACTGGTTCGATCTCTGGCTGCCGGAGCTCGCCCCGACTGCCGCAACGGTCAAGTGGGCGATGTCGGAGCCATGGACGCCCGCGCGCTGGGAAAAATTCGCGCGCGCGTATCGGCGCGAGATGCGCGCGCCCGAGCAGCAGCGTCTCATCGCCCTGCTCGCGGCGCTTTCCAACCAAGCGAACTGCTCGATCGGCTGTTACTGCGAGGACCCGGCTCACTGCCATCGGACCGTCCTTGCCGAGCTTCTCGCTGACGCCGGCGCCGCGTTGGCCTAGGGCTGTCGCACGGTAACTTGAATCGTCGACGTTGCGCCGGAGTGATCAGAACGCGCGACGACCGTTGCGACTCCGGAGCGGATCCCCGTTATGCGTCCGGTGGCGGCATCCAGCGACACGTACACGCTGTCACCCGGCCGACTCAGGCTCCAACTCGGAGAGCCGTACGACTGGTGACCGCTATCGCACCACTGATCGCTCCCGTTCGGTGTGAATGACTGGCCGACCGCTACAACGACAACTCCGGGCGTTACGACGACCGCCGCACCGCCGCCGGTGCAGGTGGGATCTCCGACAATGACACAACCAGAAACACCAAAGAACAGCAGCGCTGCGGCAAGGACGCGTTGCATATGGCCTCGTAGTTGAACTTTCTCGCCGCCCAACGCGAGAGCAATGCCGCCGGGGAGCGACGATTTGCATTCGCGCAACTTCGCTTCTCTTCGATGCTTGAGTGTTTTACCTCGCCCCGATGCTCGCGCCGCCTGTGTCATTTCGCGCGGTCAGAAGCGTGTCGAGTTGCGGCAGGTGGAACGACGCGTGCGTATCCACGCTAGCCCATTTTGGAGCGAGCCATGCCGAACGAAACCATTGGCTGGAAGAGGGATGTCGATACGTCGCTCGAACAGGCGAAGCACGACAATCGTCCTCTCCTTCTCGACTTCACCGCCGCGCCTGCCTGAAGTGGCTGCGCTCGGCTGGAAGCCGAGGTGTATCCTGATCCGGACGTCGGTTCGCTGATCTCACAGCGCTTCGTGCCGGTGCGCATCCATGTCAAGGAGCAGCCGACGATGTGGAAGCGCTTCGAAATTCGTTGGACGCCGACGGTGCTCATCCTCGCACCAGATGGAAGCGAGGTCCGTCGGATCGAAGGGTTCCTGCCGAAAGACGAGCTGCTCGCTCAGCTCGGCCTCGCGTTAGGCTTTCTCGGCGTCAAACGCAAAGACTGGCAGGCGGCACGTGAGGAGTTCGATCGCGTAGTCGAGCAGTACCCGGACACGAGCTCAGCGCCGGAAGCGCTGTACTGGAGCGGCGTCTCGAAATACAGCGCCAGCCACGACTCTGCGGAGCTCAAGGCGCTTGGCAAGCAATTCAAGGAGCGATATACGGATACCGCGTGGGCCAAGCGGGCGTCGATCTGGTAACGACGCGACGTCGCTAACGCTTGGCACTCCACATCGACCTAACGACGCCCAACAGGAAGGCGACCGCCGCAATTGCCGCGCTCGCCGTCATGAACGTGTCGCCGCGCACGCGCGCGAGGTATGCGATCACGCCTGCGCCGGCCGCCAGGACGCCGAACACGAGCTGCTGCGCCGCCGCGTAGACGAGGTTTGCGCTTTCCTTCAGCCCCTGCACTTTGACCTCGAGATCGCCGCGGTTGGCCCGCGCGACCAGGCGGCTCACTCCCTCCGGTAGCGTCATCACGGAGAGCGCCATGTCTTTCACCGCCGACCTGACGAGCGTCACCCAGTCCTGATCGCGGCCGAGAACGAATTCCTCGAGGTACGGCTGGATCGTGCGCATCGGCGCCATCGAGGGATCGAGCGTCGTGCACAAGCCGAGCAGGAGCAGGATCGTGCGCTCCAGAAGAACCCAGTCCTTCGGAACCTGGAAGGTCCGCGTCAGCTCACGAAACGACACGTCCAGCTTTCGTAGATCAGCCAGCATCTCAGTCTTGGCTCGGACGTCGACTTGAACGTCCTTGAGGCTGAACGACTGGAGCGACACCTGTTCGAGGAACCGGCGCTGAAAGTACTCGATGACGCGCTCCGCGACGCCCTCGTCGTCAGGCACGCCGCCGTCCAGCTGGGCGCGCGCGACGAATCCCATCCGGCGCAGCGCGCCGGTGATCTGCGAGGCGTCACGCTTGATCACGCCGTCGAGGAATTGCGGAATGCCCTCTTTCATGTCACGCGAGAGAAGGCCGACGGCGCCGAAGTCCACGAAGACGATGCTGCCATCGTCGCGCACGAGGATGTTGCCGGGGTGCGGATCAGCGTGATACACGCCGTCCACGAAGATCATTTGGCAATACGCAGTGAGGATGCGCTGCGCGAGGGCCGAGCGGTTGATACGGCGGCGCTCGAGCTCAACGAGATCGGTGACCTTTGTCGCTTCAACCAACTCCGTCGTCAACACTTTCTCAGTTGAAAAATCTCTCATGACGACCGGAAACTCGACCATCGGATCGTTCGAGAAATGGGAGGCGATGAGCGCGATGTTATCCGCCTCTTTTCGGAAATCGAGCTCATCGCGAATCATCGCGCTGATCTCGCTGTGATACGACTCGATACCACGCACACCGGTGAAGAACTGCACGATGCCGAGGATCCGGCGAATCGCGGTCAGATCGAGCTGCGCGATCTCGTCGATGTCGGCGTGTTGCACTTTGACGGCGACCTTGCGTCCGTCCTGCAATCGCGCTTCGTGGACCTGCGCGAGGGACGCACTCGCCATCGGCTCGGGATTCCACGAGGCAAAGAGCAGGTTCGGGCCGCGTCCGAATTCGAGCTCGATGCGTTCGACGATCTGCTCGACTGGACGCGCGGGGATGGAGTCCTGCAAGCCTTCGAGCTCGCGCCGAAATTGCTCGGGTAGGAAATTCGCGAGAATGCTGATCAGCTGCCCCACCTTGATGAACAATCCGTCGAGCTCGATGATCGCGCGCTCGATCCGCCGTGCGTTGACGCGGTGCCGCTCGAGAAGTCTGCGCTCGTAGCCATCGGAGGTCAGAAACGGGCGGCGGAGACGCAGAATCAGATAACTGGCGAGCACGCGTACCGTGACGCCGTAGGCCTTGGCGAGACGGAAGCGGGGGCGCGAGTGATCGAGGTTCACGTCGCGAAAGCTCGCCGCAGCGGGTTCAGTGGTCCAGAGCGGCGGACGGGAACAGAACAATCTGTCGACGACTTAGTCCACTGCAGCCTGGACCCCACCATCCCGCACTTTGGAGGTGCTCATGCTTCGCTTCAGCTTCGTGACTGTACCCGCCCTGGCGCTGATCATTGCTGGATGTGCCGACTCGAACGCGCCCATTGCACCATCGTCAGGGTCGCCGTCGTTGTCTGATCGATCAAGCGGCAATACGAGCACCGCGAATGGCGACAAAGACGACGATCGCGAGGACGCGCGCACGGTACGGATGCACGACGATTGCGATCCCGCGTCGTTCGACGCGGCGCTTCAGAATCCCAACGCGTGCATCGGCAAAGGTAAGACGACATTCGACACCTTCATCGCGGAGCTGACGCGATCGCAGGTTGCCCAGAAGTGGCGCTTCCAACCAAAACACATCGAGCTGGAGCGCGGCGCCACGCTCACCGCGATCAACAAGGGCGGCGAAGTCCACACGTTCACACGCGTCGCGAAGTTCGGCGGTGGAGTCGTACCGATCCTGAATACGTTGTCCGGGAACCCAGACGTCGCCCCGGAGTGCACGACCCTCGAGGCCGACGACATGGTCGCGCCAGGTGCGACCTACACGGCGGAGCTCAATATGGACAGGCTACAGCACTTCCAGTGCTGCATCCACCCGTGGATGCGCGCCGATGTGCGCCTGAAGCACGGCGATCACGACGATCACGGCAATTAGGTCGGAGCTCGTTCAAGCGATACGGCCCGGGCTGCGGTGAACGCGCCCGGGCCGTATGATTGTGCGTCCATCCCCTCTGCATCGCTTCGACGAGACCAAGTTACTTCTCCTCA
>DATEGN010000261.1:0-5604 GCA_035280125.1 Gemmatimonadaceae bacterium
CCAGTCGCGCAGGCCGTCTCGCGTCGTTTGCGCAATCTCGACGACGAGATCGGTCGTGAGTGCGCGCGGCACGTCACGGAGTGCAAGGTGCGTCGTCGCCAACACGACTCGCAGCGGGTTCGGCATCGACTCGTTAGGTCGAGTGGCGGCCAGCATCATCGCGACGTGGCTGTCGGTGAGGGCGGCGAGCATTTCCGTGTGCCCGGGATAGTCGTAGCCGCCGGCGTGCAACGCGGCCTTGTCGAGCGGCGCGGTCACGATTCCCTGAACGTCACCGCGCAACGCCAGCTCTACGGCGCGCTCGATTGCGCGCCCCGCCAGGCGGCCGGCCGTCGCGCCGCTCTCGCCGACATGCCATTCACCTACCGGCTCGTCCACGTCGAGTGACGTGCCAGTGGGACCGACGAGCAAAAAACGAGCGCTCGCACGAACGGTGTTGCCGGCGAGCGCTTTCTCGATGATTTCAGGCCCGATCCCGCGAACGTCGCCTAGCGTGACGGCGATCGCGGGCTCACGCGACGAGCCGGCGTGCGCGCTCACTTGAGCGAAGAGCTCGCACCTGCTAATGGCTGGTCGAGGCGAATCGAGACGTAGGTGCCCTTCCGCAAGGAGTCGAGATACTTACGCACCCCGCCCTCTTCCGAGAGGCGATTGCGGATCATTTGCTGCATTTCCTTCAGCTCGTACTCCCCACCGGGAACGGAGCTCAGCAGCTGCGCCACGACAACCTTCGGAACCCCACGCTGCGGATCCGGAATCTCGAAGACGACGATCTCGTTAGGTGATTTTTGGGCGAACGCCTTCTGATACGACTCCGGTAGCGAGTCGCGAGGCATCGGATCGAGGATGCTCGTCTCTTCCTTCGCCGCATAATCGTGGTGCTTTTTCGCGAGCGAATCGAACGACACGCCGGCCTTCCACGCTTTGGCCACCGAATCCGCTTCGGCCTTCGCGCGCACCAGATCCGCGGAGTCGAGCTTCGGACGAATGAGAATGTGACGCGCCTTCACCTCGCCCGCGGCAACGCGGTCTACGCGAACGATGTGATAGCCGAACGGACTCTCGAACACTGGGCTCAGCTCACCTGGCGGCAGATGCCAGACCCAGTTCTCGAACTCCGTGACGTACTGTCCACGACGCGCCCACCCGAGATCGCCACCGGTTTCCTTGGTGGTCGGGTCCATCGATTCACGTTTTGCCAGCAACGCGAAATCGCCGCCCTTCTTGATCTCGGCGAGGATCGACTCGGCCTTTGCCTTTGCGAGCTCCTTGTTGATCGCCGTTGGCTTGGGCGCGATCACGATCTGGCGGAAGGTGACCGTGGCCGGACGACGCGGCAGCGAGGCTTTGCTGCGCTCGAATGCCTCCTTGACGTCGGCATCGGTGACGTTCGCCGGAATGATTTTGTTGTCTTCGCGCAGCTTCTGCATCGTGTGCTGCATCGTCTGATCGCGGCGCATCTGGTCCATCAGCATCTTTCGATACTCCTCGGGAGTGCCGAGACCAGCCTTCGCCAGCTCCGTTCGAAACTGCGCTTCGGTTGGGAAGCGCGACTTCACGTCGCGAATCTGCTTGTCGACCGTGTTATTCAGATCGTTGTCGGGAACCTCGACCTTCAGATCCTTCGCCTTCTGAAGGAGGAGCTCCTCATCGATCATCGTGTTGAGCGTTTGTAGCTCGTACGCACGCAACCCCGCGGAGTCGGTCGGTGGCTGCGCCCCGCGCTGCTGTTCCTGGAGAATCCGCTGCTCGAGATCGAAGCGGGTAATCGGCTGGTCTCCGACGATCGCGACGATTCGGTCCAGTGACGCGTGCTGCGCGGCTGGCTGAGCAGGTGGCTTGGCAGTCGGCTGCTGCGCAAGCAGCGGCGCCGCGATCACCGTGATCGCCAGCGCGAGGAGTGACGATTTTTGGCCCATAGACGAAAGATACCCCCAGCAACTGCCCAAGTGTCATTTATGGGCGGTGGGCAGAGTGTGGAAGGTGGAGGGTGGTTCTTTCACCCACTGCCCTCTGCCCTCAGCCAGGAAAGCCCAATTTTCTTGCGACGCCAGTCACGCGAATTATTAGCGAATCCAACCGTGCGAACCTGAACTACCTGCGCGCACGGGGCCGCCAGATCTTGGACTTTGTCAAAAACAACTGCTGAGAACAAACACGGTGACCTTCGCGTAATTCGCGTCGCAGAAGACTTGGGCTTCATGGCAGAGGGTAGTGGGTGAGAAGACCACCCTCTACCCTCTACCCTGTACCCACTACCCATTACGGCTTTTTCGTCGGCTGCGGAGCGGGCGCGGCTGGCTTGGTCGGCTGCGGATTCGCACCCGGGGTCGGAGCCGGCGCGGCACCACTCGGCGGCATGCCCGGCAGCGGAACCTGCGACTTCGGCTGATTGGCAGCACGCGTGGAGTCCGCGACCGCGCGAATCTTCTCCGCGCTCTGGACTGAACGCTCGACGCCGGCGCTGTTGATCGACGACTTGAACTTGGACTGCAGCACGGTCGCGAGCGGCTGCGGCACCGGCACGGGCTGCGCCTGTCCAGCGAGAATGCGATCGATGTACGACTCCACGCGGTTCGCGGCGAGGCGCTCGCGCGCGGAAGGCGTCGTGGCGCTGTCGGCGAGCGATTTCGGATCGACGCCGATCTGCTGCTGGAGCATCTGCACGAGCTGTGAGAACTGCCCATAGAGCTGCGCCTTGTCTTCGGCGCTCAACGTGACCTTCGCGCTATCCGCCTTCTGAAGCATGACCTCACGCTGGGCGATCGACGACACGAATTTCTTCACGATCGAGTCCGGGAGCTGCGGCAGTTGACGCGCGACCTGCATCTGCGGCGGCATCGTCTCGATCCAGCCAAGGAACTGCGCGACGCTGAGGTCACCGCCCTTGAACGTCGCAAGCGTCGTGTTGTCCTTGTTGTGCTTCACCGGATCGGCGACGGCCGTCTTCGCGAGCGCGCCGGCGTTAGGCTTTACCTGAATGTTCGCCGACTTGTCGAGGCCAGCGAGATAGACGCTGTCTGCCTTGTTGATCGCGGCACCAGAGTACTTCTGCGTGTACTCCGCCCGATCGACCATCGAGAATGGCAGCCGCTGCACGATGTGAAAGCCGTACGTCGACTCGACGAGCGACGGACCGATTTGGCCCGGCTTGAGTCCCGCGACGGCGTTTGCGAAGGGCGCGACCATCTGGCCCTTTTCATACACGCCGAGATTGCCGCCCTTGCCCTTCCCGCTCGGATCGCTCGTGTACTTGTCCGCCATCTGTGCGAAGTTGGCGTTGTTCACCTGTGCGAGTACCGACTCGCCCTTCTTGCGAACGGAGTCCTTCTGAGTCGCCGTCGCCGCCGGTGGGAAGGCGAACAGGATATGTCGCGCGGCGTAGAGCTCGCCGGCGGCCTGGTCGTAGCTCGCCTCGCTGCCCGAGTCCACCTTGAACGACTTCACGAGCGTGTCGGTGAACTTCTTGAGGAGCATGTTCTTGGTGATCGGCGCAACGGCCTGATCGATTGCCTTTTTGTCGTTGAGCGAATCGGCGTTGGCCGCCGCATGGCCGAGGAGCTGATAGTTCACCCAGAGATCGGCGACGATGCCGGCGTTCTCTTTCGTGATCGGCACCGGCACCTTGGCGTTGCCGAGGAGGTCGGCCAAGCGAGTGACCGAGAGCTCCTGATTGGCCGCCTTCGCCGCGACGTCGACGTGAGCGGTGAGCGCTTCTTTGAGCCCATCGCACGCGCCGAGCGTGAAAATGAGCGACGCGGTCGCGAGCGCGAACCAGGGACGAGCACGCATGTGAGGAAAAACTCCGGTGTTTATGAGGGAGAGAATTCGCGGGCAGTGAGAGCTGTGCGAAGCGTTAGGCGACGAGACTGCGCAACGCTCGGACGAGTCCGTCCAGCATCGGCGCGCCCCCGAGTCGCGTCAGCTTGAGTGAAAGAGGTATTGCCCGCTTGACTTCTGCTTGGAACTGCACCTCGTGAAACGCCGCCGATAGCCCCTTCATTCGGGGCGCGGCGCTGTCGCGGAAATTAACACGGGCCTCGTTTCCACGCACGAGGATGCCTTCTATCCCCAAAGTCCCACCAAGGATCCGCAATTGGGCCGTCGCGAGCATCGTTTCCGCGGGCGGTGGCAGCGGACCGAAGCGATCGCGCAGCTCCCCACGCAATGTCTCGAGCTCACGCGGATCTTCGATGCGGGACAGGCGGCGGTACACGTCCAGTTTTCCCTCATGCGAGGGAACAAAGTCGTCAGGGAGATAATTCGGCAGGTCGACCGAGACATCGGACGGCATGAGCTTGGGCGCGCCGTCGCCTTGCACGAGCCGATGCACCGTCTCGTCGAGCATTCGCAAATACATATCGAAGCCGACCGCCTGCACGAAGCCTGATTGCTCTGGGCCCAACAGGTTGCCGGCCCCACGCAGCTCGAGGTCCTTGAGCGCAATGCGATACCCTGCCCCGAGCTCCGTGTGGTGCTCGAGGATGGAGAGCCGGCGCTCGGCGTCCACGTCGACATTGTCAGGGACGAGCAGATAGCAATACGCCCGGCGGTGTGAACGGCCGACGCGTCCCCGCAACTGATAGAGTTGAGCAAGGCCGAAATAATCGGCGCGGTTCACGAACATCGTATTCGCGTTAGGTACGTCCAGGCCCGACTCCACGATCATGGTGGAGACGAGGACGTCGACGGCGCCGTTGACGAACCGGTGCATGACGTCCTCGAGCTCGCGCTCGTGCATCTGCCCATGGGCAACCGCGATGCGCGCGCGAGGTATGACACGCTGAATATGATCGGCGATGCCTTGAATTGTCTCGATGCGGTTGTGAACAAAGAACACCTGCCCGCCCCGATCGAGCTCGCGCGAGATGCCTTCGTCGATCAGCCCGTCGTCCCACGGCTCGACGTAGGTGAGCACGGGTGACCGGTCGCGCGGCGGCGTCTGCATCAGCGTCATATCGCGTAAGCCGGCCAACGACAGATGCAGCGTGCGCGGAATTGGCGTCGCGGTGAGCGTCAGGACGTCCGTCTCGAGCTTGAGCTGTTTGAGTCTTTCCTTATGCTTGACGCCGAAGCGATGCTCCTCGTCGACGATGATCAGTCCAAGGCGCTTGAACACGACGTCGGAGCTCAGCAGGCGATGCGTGCCAATCACGATGTCGATCGTCCCCTCCGCGAGCTGCGCGAGCACCGCGGCCTGTTCCTTCGGCGTCTGAAAGCGGCTCAGCATTGCGACGCGCATTGGGAAATCGGCGAGCCGTTCGCCGAACGTGCGTGCGTGCTGGTCGGCGAGGATCGTCGTCGGCACCAGCACGGCGACCTGCCGCTCGGACTGCACCGCTTTGAACGCCGCACGAACAGCGACTTCGGTTTTTCCGTAACCGACATCGCCGACGAGCAACCGATCCATGGGCCGCACGCCTTCCATATCGCCCTTCACTTCGGCGGTGGCCTTTCGTTGATCCGGCGTATCCTCGAAGAGAAAGGCCGACTCGAGCTGGCGCTGCCACGCGGTGTCGGGCACGTGCGCCGAGCGCGTGGCCACTCTGCGCCGCGCATAGAGGTCGAGCAGCTCCACGGTCATCTCGTGAATCGCCGTGCGTG
>DATEGN010000262.1:0-6256 GCA_035280125.1 Gemmatimonadaceae bacterium
CTTCTCGGCGAAGACGGCACCGCCGACGCGGGCTCTTTTGGAAGCGACAGGCGGCGGGCCGGGCACAGCGCTCACGTCCGCCAAGCCGCAGGCGCTCGTGCTCGCGGCGGCCGTGCAGGAAGACGAGGACGACCCGCTCGCCGTCATCATCCGCAAGGCGTGCTCGCGCGAACTGACCGACCTTGGCCTTACTTTCAATTCACTCAACATCAAGGTCGTGCAGTCGGAGGTTGCCGAGGCTCGGCGCCGCATGTCCGCAGCTGAGGCGCAGGCCAACGCCGACATCGTCTCGGCGCAGCAAACGCGCCGTGCAAAAGAAGCCCAGCTCGAGGCGGAGCGCGTGATCTCCGACAAACAGCGAGAGCTGGAGCAGACGAAGGCATCGAACGCCGCTCTCATCGCGCAAGCGGAAGCCCTTCGTCAGCAAGCGCAGGGCGTCCAGCGCGAGGCTGAGCTCGACGCGACTCAGATTGCGCAAGCAAAGGCAGACGCGGAGCGCGTACGGATCGAAGCCACCGCCGCCGCGGAATCGGAAGCAATTCGTATTCGTCGCATTGCCGACGCACAGGCCGAGGCAATTCAGAAGGTGAATGACGCGATCAAGGCCGGCGGTGAGGCGTACTTCCGCTATCGCCAGATCGAGATGCTACCGCAGATCGTGCCCGCGATTGCCGGGGCGTTGTCGGAGGCGAAGCTGGTTACAATCGCGAGCGGTGGCGACGGTGGTGCTCCGCAAGCGGCAACCGCCAATATTGCCAGCGTCATTCAGACGGTGCTCGCCGCTCAGCTTGTCACGAAGGGCGGGCTGCTGGATGGGGCGACGCCGGCGGCAAATAACAGCGGGCCCGCACCCGTCTCGGCCCCGCCGCTGCCACCCGTGGCCCCCGGCCAGCCGACGCGGCGGTAAACCAGGTGGTTGCGGCGATTCGTAATTGGTAGTTAGTAAATTCAAACGTGGTACCGCGCCATTTAGGCTAACGGTACCACGTGGTATTTTTCAGCCATGCCTATCGTCTCCTTCGAATCACTGCCCGATGCGTCGCGCGTCTGGGTATTTGGCAGCGACCGTGCTCTGGCTGGTGAGGACGCCGAGCGCTTGTTGGCGGAGGTCGATCGTTTTCTCAGTCAGTGGAAGGCACATGGAATGCCTCTCGCCTGCGCCCGGGACTGGCGCGATGAGCATTTGCTCACAATTGGCGTCGACAGCACGGTCGAGAGTGCGTCTGGCTGTTCGATCGATGGGCTCTTCCGCGTACTTCAGACGCTCGAGCGGCCGCTGGGGACGAAACTCATCGGTGGTGGACGTGTCTTCTATCGGGACGAGGCGGGACGCGTCCAGTGCGTCATGCGCGATCGTCTGCGCGATCTCGCAAAATCACGTGACCTCAATAGCGACACGCCGGTTTTCGATACAGGTCTGACGACGGCAGGGGAGTGGCGATCGCGCTTCGAATCGCCAGCGCGCGCCACATGGGTCGGCGATCTCCTCGGCGTTTAGGCGGGAGATCAGGAGAGCCAGCGCGCCAGGTTCTCGCGCACGAAATCGTCGTCGTTGAGCTCGGGGTAGACTCGGTGGACGCGATCGATCTCGTCAACCTGGCCCTCGGAAAGCTGCTCGTGTGGATCCAGACACCAGATGCCGCGGAGCAATCCTTGGCGTCGTAGAATGTCGTGGATTCCAGGTATACAGCCGCGGAATGCGTGAGCGACATCGAAGATCGCGCCGTTCGCATCGGTAAGAGCGGCCGCTTCCTGGAGCCACGCGCCACTCATCGAGGGTAGTGCGCGCGCTGCCTTTGCACGCTCCAAAAGCCGAACGGCGGCTCGAGTCCAACATGCCCACTGGCCAAGCAATCCGCCATCGATCCAGCGAACGGTTCGTTCACCGTGAGTGATGACCGGAAAGGGTGTGAGCAGGTCCAGGATGACGTTGTCGTCGTTGCCGGTGTAGAGTGCGATATCGTCACGGCCGGCCTCCGCCACCGCGCGGATGACGTCGATGGTTTGATAGCGGTTGAACGGCGCGATCTTGATCGCCCACACGTTAGGCAGCTCGGCAAATTCACGCCAAAACGCGTACGATAGGACGCGTCCCCCGACGGCGGGCTGCAGGTAGAAGCCAAAGAGTGGAATCGCCTCCGCGACCTCCCGGCAATGCAGCAGGAGCTCGCGTTCATTTTCCCGCTGCAGGTCGCCAAGACTCAACAGGGCAACGTCGTAGCCCAACGCGGCGGCGATCTGTGCTTCGCTGAGTGCTTGCGCCGTGTGACCGCAGACGCCAGCGACTTTGACAAAAGCCCGATTCGGCGTTGTCGCGAGCTCTCTGTTTGCCGTTTCCGCCGCGAGCTCCAGCACCGGCCGATAGAGCCCGTATTGCGAATCACGAATGGCGAATTGTGTCGTATGCACGCCGACGGCGATCCCGCCGGCGCCGGCGTCGACGTAATAGCGTGTCAGACCACACTGTCGTTGCTCGTCGAGTGTGCGGCGTGCCGTGAGTGCCAGTGGGTGCGCCGGGATCACGACGCCTGAACGTAGATGTTCGCGCGCGGAAATCATTCGATCGCGATCAGAATTTGCCGGAGCGCTCTTCAAAATGCGTGGGCTTGCCGAACATCGGCCCGCCTTGGCGAATCCAATCGGCGATCCATTCGATCATCCGTTCGAGGCTGACGTCGGGAGGCGCAAAGCTGGCGCGCATGCGGTCGGTGTTGCTGAGGAGCGCGTCGGTGCTCTCGGCTCCTCGAAAGAGCACCGGTTTCCCGAATGCCGCGGCGAATGCATGCCCGATGTTGCGCACCGAAAGTGTATCGATGCCAGTGACGTTCACGACGAATGGCGGCGTCGAGGCGAGCGCCAACGACTCGATGGCGATTCGGTTCGCGTCGCCCTGCCAGATCACGTTCACATGCCCCATCGCGAGAGGCACTGGCTCCTCGCGCCAGACGCGAAGTCCAATGTCGGCGAGCACCCCATAGCGAAGATCGATTGCGTAGTTCAGCCGGATGATCGAGACACACGTGTGGTAACGATCGGAGAAGAACTCGAACACGCGCTCACGGCCTAACGCAGAGCTTGCGTATTCTCCGACAGGGCCGACCGGATCACCCTCCCGTGCACCGCCGGCGGCAACCGCCGTGAGCGGGTAGACGTTTCCCGTAGAAAACGCGACGATGCGAGCGCCGCGATAACGTTCCGCGCAGATCGCGGGAACGAGCGTGTTCATTGCCCACGTCGTCTCCGGAGCGGCGTCGGTGCCGAATTTCTGTCCGGCCATGAAGATCACGTTAGGCGCATCTGGCAGGGCCGCGACCGCCTCGCGGTCGAGCAAGTCGCAAGCGATCGTCTCGATGCCCGAACTGCCGAGCACTCTGGCCGTCTCGGGTGAGGAGAATCGGGAGACAGCGAAGATGCGCCGCGCGTCGCCGACTTGTGCCGCGGCTCGAGCGGCCATGCGCGCCAGCGTCGGCCCCATTTTTCCGCCCGCACCCAGTACGACGATGTCACCCGGGCAATTGCGGAGCGCCTCAACCGTCTCGGCGCGCGGCGTCGAGAGCAGCTCGTCGAGCTCGGCTTCGTTCACGGACTGAGTGCTTGTTCGTTAGGCAGCAGCCGCGGCCGCCTGCTGCGCGTATCGTTTGATCCGGAGCAACATCGCCGTGAGGCCGACCTCGCGTCCAGCGAGGCCGATCCCTTCCATGACCTGGCGCACGAAATCATCTGGAATGGCGAGAGCGGTTGACGGTGGCTGATCGTTGATCGCCGAGAAGAGAATCGCCAGAAATGCGGCGATCGTCGGCGACTGCCGGACATTCAGTTCGGCGTAGAAGTGAATTTTGCCGTCGCGGAACTCGGGAAAGAGATCAACCCGCGTTTGACACTCGGGCACGTTGAATGCCGCACGGTCCAGCTCGCGAAACCGGTCCGGGACTGACTCGAGACGCTTCGAGTAGGCGACAAGCGCTTGCATCTTTTCTTCTCGGCCGAGTGACTGGAAGTAACGCAGCACTCGCGCAATCGAGGGAGGAAGGGTGCCCGCGCTGTTCGATGATGACAGCTCCGTCATATCAGGATAAAAGACCTTCGCGGCTTGGTGGTCAAGCGTGCGGACGCGAATGCCGGCGTTCCCTCGGTGATTATTGTGTATGCAGCGTCTCTGTCACCAACAGCTATTGGAGATCTCGAATCATGCCAACGCGGACGGCAAGTGCGACGTGGAAAGGAGGGCTGAAAGGCGGCAATGGTAGCTTCAAGGGCCAGACGGGACTTGGTGGCTCTTACTCGTTCGGCTCGCGCTTCGAGAACGCGAGTGGATCGAACCCGGAAGAATTGCTTGCGGCCGCGGAGGCGGCCTGCTTCAGCATGGCGCTGAGCGCCGGACTGGAGCGCGCCGGCTCGCCGCCCACGAGTGTCGACACGACGGCGTATTGCACGATCGAGAAAGTCGGTGACGGCTTCAAGGTGACCAAGATGCGACTCGAGGTGCGCGCCAGTGTGCCGAAGATCGAAGCGAGCGAATTCCAGAAAATCGCCGCCGCCACCAAGGACGGCTGCCCGATCTCGCAGGTGATGAAGGGAAACGTGCCGATCGAGCTCGACGCAAAGCTCGCGAGGTGAATCACCCCGTAGCCATCACGGCCTCCTTGCGTTATGGGTTAACCAGCGGGCACGACTGCCCGGATATCCGTCCAACCGTTTAGCGACTTTTCATGCCCACCTCACCCGATCGTACCGCGCAAGAGCGCTCCGTGACCTGGTATCGCTGGGAAGAGATGCCACGAGAGAAAGTGTCGGCGATGTTGGATCGGCGTCTGATCACCGGGGACCGGATGATGCTCGCACACGTCTACCTGAAGAAGGGATGCGTCGTGCCGAAGCACAGTCACGAGAACGAGCAGCTCACGTACATCCTCGATGGCGCGCTCCATTTCTGGATCGGCGACGACGAGAAGGAAGAGGTCGTCGTGCGGGCGGGCGAGGTGCTGCACATCCCATCGAACGTCCCTCACAAGGCAGAGGCGCTCGAGGACACGCTCGACGTGGACGTGTTTTCGCCACCCCGGGAGGATTGGATCAACAAGACGGACTCCTATCTGCGGCGCTAGCGCGTCGCGACGTTAGGCACTCCGGACATGGATCTCGGACTCCGCGGCAAGACCGCGCTCGTCGCCGCGGCGAGTCGCGGCCTTGGTCGCGCGATTGCCGAGGCCCTCGCCGCCGAGGGCGCGTCAATCGTGATCTGCGCGCGCGGCGCCGACGCGCTCGAGGAGGCTCGGGACGCGATCGCCGAGCGCACGGGCGTCGAAGTCGACGCTGTTGCCGCCGACGTCTCGAGCGATGAAGGCATCATGCGCGTGTGGCAACACGCGCGCGATCGGCTCGGGCACGTGGACATCCTCGTCACCAATGCTGGCGGACCACCGTCCGGCCCGTTCGAGTCGCACGACTGGGATGTCTGGCAGCGATCCGTCGAGCTCACGCTGCGCAGCGCGGTCGAGCTCACACGACTGGTGTTGCCGGGAATGAAAGAGCGACACTGGGGCCGGATCCTTCACGTCACCTCGATCGCCGTGAAGCAGCCAGTCGATGGCTTGATGCTCTCGAACAGCATTCGTGCCGCGGTGACAGGCTTCGCGCGAACACTGGCAAACGAAGTCGCGCGCTATGGCGTGACGGTCAACTCGATTCTACCGGGCTACACGCGCACCGAGCGCGTCCAGGAGCTGAACGCGGCGACGGCAGCGCGCGAGGGAATCACCGTTGACGACGTTTCGCGTCGCATCGAGGCGCAGATACCGATGCGTCGACTCGGGGAGCCGCCGGAGTTCGCGGCGCTCGCGGCGTTTCTCGCCTCGGAGCAGGCCGCCTACATCACCGGTCAGTCCATCGCGGTTGACGGCGGTTGGATTCGATCGCTGCTCTGACTGACCGGTGGTTGGTTGCTGCTCGCTCGCGACGGAAGGGGACCTTCGACGACGATACTGCGCGTCGGGAACGCGAACTCGATGCGCTCGGTCTTGAACCGCCGCAGCAGCTCGAGGTTTATCGTTTGTTGAATGTCCAGATAACGGGTGTAGTCCGCATCGAGTACATAGTACACGGTCTCGATCCGGAGCGCGGAGTCCGTGTACTGCGTGAAGTGACTTCGATCGAAGCGGACGGGCTGCTGCGTCGAGATGACCTCGCGGATCATACCGGGAATTCGTGCGATCGTCTCGGCCGGCGTGTCGTACGTGACGTCGGTTGTGAAGACGAC
>DATEGN010000263.1:0-4846 GCA_035280125.1 Gemmatimonadaceae bacterium
TCCGAACACCGCTGAATTCCGTGATCGGGTTCGCGCGCGTCCTCCAACGCAATGGCGCGGGTCACCTCGGAGGTGAGGACCTCACGTATCTCGACCGCATTCAAGCCAACGGTGAGCATTTGCTGAAGCTCGTGAACGATCTTCTCGACGTCGCCAAGATCGAGGCCGGACGCGTGACCGTCGACCGCCGAACCGTTCGACTCGATGCGCTCGTGCGCGAGATCGTCGAGCAACTCGAGGGCCAGCCACGCGCCGCCGGAGTGGCCCTCCGCGCCGAGGTGCCGGCCTTTCCGGTGAGCGTCGAGACCGACGCGCTGCTGTTGCGTCAGGTCGTGATCAACCTGGCCGGCAACGCGCTCCGCTTTACCCATCAGGGCGCGGTGACCATTCGCCTCGTGGTCGATGCCCACACGCAACATCCGCTGCGGATCGACGTCCGCGATACGGGCATCGGTATTCCCGCTGAGCGGCAACGCGCCATATTCGAGCCGTTCGAGCAGGCGGATTCGACCACCAGCCGTGCCTACGGTGGCACCGGTCTCGGTCTCTCGATCGCTCGCTCGTTATGCGATGCACTCGGGCTCAGCCTGTCGCTCGAGAGCGCGCCGGACATGGGCTCGACCTTCAGCATTCACCTGAGCGACATCGAACGACGTACGGGAGAGGCGGCATGAGGGTCGGCACGTTCACCATCGGCACACTGAAGCACGGACGAACCATCGGTGCGGCCGTCCTCTTGCTCGTGCTCTTGGGGGTTGGCGCGCTCCCCATCGGCCGCGCGCCCGCAGTGGGATCGATGCTCGACCCGGCGCACGGCGTCTGGGCCCTGGCGCGAAACGCCGAGCTACCTAACGATGCGAACGATGTGCTGCCAACGCTCGGCTCCACGGTCGAAGTGCGTTACGACAGGCGCGGCGTTCCCCATATCTTCGCCACAAAAGACGACGACGCGTACCGTGCCCTTGGCTACGTCGTCGCGCGCGATCGGCTCTTCCAGCTGTGGTTGCAGACGATGGCGGCGAGCGGGCGGCTCACCGAGATCGCTGGCGCGCAAGCGCTTCCGCTCGACCGCGAGATGCGCCGGCTCGCCATTCCGTGGTCGGCGGAGCGCAAGCTGGCACTGGTTGATTCCACCGCGCCGGAAACGGCTCGTCTGGCGCGCGCCTATGCCGATGGCGTCAATGCCTATATCGATCAGATGTCGCGGGACGAGTTGCCCCTCGAATTTCGTCTGCTGGGGATCAAGCGCGTTCCGAAATGGGAGCCGGTCAACTCACTCCTCCTGTTCAATCGCATGGGTTGGACGCTCGCGTACATCGTGCCGGAGCTCGAGCGTGCCGTTGCGGCATCGCGCGTCGGCACGGCGGCGGCCGCGTCGCTTTTTCCGGAGAATTCACCGATCCAGGAGCCGATTCTGCCGAATGGCCGCAAGGCGCCGCGCTTCGATTTTTCCCGGCTTGCTCCGGCCGGCTCGGCAGACAGCATCGGTTCGCAAACACTCATTGCGGCGTTGAGAGACTTTGCTCCCGCGAGCGCGACGCTGGCCCTATTGGGCAACGACGAGTCGCGAACCTTCGCCAGCAACAATTGGGCAGTCGCTCCACGCCGCTCGGCGAACGGCGACGCGTTGTTGGCCGGCGACCCGCATCTCGAGTTGAGTCTTCCATCAATCTGGTACGAGGCGCAGCTCGTCGTGCCGGGCACGCTCGATGTCTACGGCGTCACGATCCCTGGCATGCCCGCCATCGTCCTTGGCTTCAATCGCGACATCGCCTGGACGTTCACGAACACCGGCGCGGACGTGCTCGACTTCTATACCGAGAAGGTCGATCAGGTCGCGCAGCCGACCAAGTACTTCATGGACGGAACGTGGCACCCACTCGACCAGCGCATCGAGCAGTATCGCGGCACGCGTGGCGAGCTCCTCGCCGTCGATACCCTCTACTTCACGCATCGCGGGCCTCTCCGTCGTGAGAACGGGCAGTGGCTCTCGATGCGATGGACGGTGCTCGAGCAGTCGAACGAGACGGAAGGCTTCCGCCTCGCCGCGAAGGCCAAGGACGTCGATGAGTTCCAGCGTGCCATGGGTATGTATTTCCGTTCGCCCGCCCAGAACATGCTCGTCGCCGACCGGCACGGCACAATTGCAATCCGCTCAACTGGCCGTTTCCCCATTCGACCAGACGGCGGCAGCGGGTTCACCGTCCGCGATGGCACGACCTCCGCCAGCGATTGGCGCAGCTATCTGCCCGTGGAGTTCGCGCCACAAGCACGCGATCCAGAGCAGGGCTTTCTCGCGTCGGCGAACCAACAGCCGATCGATCCACGCATGGCGAACTATTGGTTCGGCGGTCAGTACGAGACGTGGCGCGCGATGCGCATCAATCAGCTCCTGCGCGCTGACAGCGCGATGACGATCGACAAGATGCGCCGCTTCCAAACGGATCCTGGAAGTGCCTTCGCCGATCTCTTTGTTCCCTATTTTCTGAATGCTGCCCAACGCGCCGCGACACATCCCGTGCCGGACGTCGACGGGGCCAGACTCCTCGAGGCAGCGCGATTGCTGGGCGAGTGGGATCGCAAATACACGAAAGACAACAAGCGCGCGGTACTGTTCGATCTCGCGTACGTCGAGCTCGTGAATCGTACCTGGGACGAGCTCATTCAGCCGGGTCCATCCTCTCGCGGCATACGGCGCGTCGTCACGCCGTCGAGTGAGGTCCTCGCCGAGCTGCTCGCCGATTCGACGAGCGACTGGTGGGACGATCGGCGGACGTCGCGACATGAGACCCGTGACGACATTCTCGCCGCCAGCCTTGCCGCCGCGCTGGATACGGCGCGGGCGCGCTATGGCGATCCGGCGAAGAAGGGCTGGACCTGGAGTCGCGTTAGGCACGTCAACATCTGGCATCCGTTGCGCCTTCCGTCGCTCTCCGCGCTCGACCTCCCGACTCAGGGTGGCCGCGGCACGCTCAACCCGTCGAGCGGCGCCGGCATCTTCGGTCCAAGCTGGCGAATGGTCGTCGATCTCTCATCGAACGAGCTCAAGGCCTGGGGCACATACCCTGGAGGCCAGTCGGGCAATCCGGCGAGCTCGCGCTATAAAAACCATTTGCTGGAGTGGGTCAACGGGGATCTCTCGCCGCTTCTCGTACCGAAGTGGATCCCGGGATTGAGTGCAAAGGAAACCGCATCGCGCCTAACGCTGAGGGCCCGCGAATGACCAGTTCGCAGCGACGTCGACAACCGCGTCAACTCCCCTTCGGGGGAGTGGCGTGCGGCACGCTCGTGCTGCTCGGTGCCTGGCTGATCGGCTGGTGGAGCGTGCCCCTCGCGGCCCTGATCACGACGATCATCTGGTGGGAGCGCGCCGACATCGCGAGGGAAGTCATGTGGGGCGCCGTCGCCGCTTGGGTTTTGCTTCTACTCATCGACAGCCTGCATGGACGCACGTGGGCCCTCGCGCGTGCCGCGGGCGGTGTGTTGTTTCTGCCGTGGGGCCTGCTCTTTCCGGTGACGCTCCTGTTTGCCGCGGGTCTCGCATGGAGTATGGCAACCGTCGCTCAGGCGGCCTGCACGCGATTGGCGAAATAGCGCCTGTCCTGCCGAACGAAGCGAGAATCTGCAACTTCGCTCGCGCTCCGACTCCTCCTTGGCAAGAGGAGCAGGAGCGAGCGCGTAGCGCGAGCGACATCCAATAGATCACATTCTCTAACGATTGCGCACGCGCAATCGTTAGAGAATGTTCACCGCCCTCGCGACGATGACGGCCACGCTCGTGAACGAAATGACCGACTGCACCATCATCATTCCCTTCGCCCATCGTGACAGCACGGGCACGTCCGTCGGCGAAAAGGCGGTGCTCGTGTTGAAGGCGAGAAACAGGTAGTCGACAAACCCCGGCCGCCAGCCCGCTTCAGTCCCGTCATCGGGCGTCAGCATCGCCGCATCGGCTCCCGGAAGCACCATCTGCGGAAACAGAAACGCTCCCCGCACGTGCCGCTCGCGGAAATCGCGCGCGTTCGGACCGCCGGCGTCGAGCCGCCAATACCAGCCGGCGAACACGAGGACATTCGTCACCCAAAGAACCGCCGCCGATCGCAGCATCGCCGTTGGTAGTTCGAGCCGCCTCGGCAACGCCCACAAGAGGCCACCCAGGCCAAAGATCAACGCCGCTGTCAGAACGCCGAGGGCGATGTAGCTCAGCAACTCGTTCAACCACCAGCGGTGCCGGCGTCGGAAGTAGGTCGCCGCCACGATGAGAATCGCGACGGTGCCCAGCACCATCCATGGCGGGCCCATCACCAGCGAGCGAGGCAACACAAAGTGCAGCGCCGCTGCGGCAAGCAGCGCGAGCGCCACCGGCCAACGCGGTTCCGGCGAGCGCGTCAATCCAGAGGAGTGGGTCATTGCTGACGAGTCGACCATCGCGCTCAAGCTACAGCTCGATGTCCACGCTCGCTTGGCTGGACAGCCTCAATACTTTTCGACAGGAATTCGAGGAGGACTATGTCGAGTACAGCGCGCGAGGTTGCCACGCTCGGTGGCGGCTGCTTCTGGTGTCTGGACGCCGTCTATCGTGAGCTGCGTGGTGTGGAGAAGGTGGAGTCTGGCTATGCGGGCGGCACGAAGCCGAATCCCTCGTACCGCGAGGTGTGCACCGGGCAGACGGGACACGCAGAAGTCGTTCAGATCACCTTCGATCCAACGGAGATCACCTATCGTGAGCTTCTCGAGGTTTTCTTCACCATCCACGATCCAACGACCAAGGACCGACAAGGCGGTGACGTCGGCACGCAATATCGCTCGACCATTCTAACGAGCTCCGACGAGCAGGCGCGTACGG
>DATEGN010000264.1:0-7210 GCA_035280125.1 Gemmatimonadaceae bacterium
ACTCATGGGCGCAATTCACAAACTGCTACGGTCCTTGCGGGTCCTCATTTAGGGTCAAGTTACCCGATGCTGCCGAAGCAGCTGATGTGCGCCTAAGGCTTGTGCGCCTTCGGAATCACCGCCACGAACTCGACTACATGATTGTCGAGATTCTCCGCGGCATGTCGTTGGGCTGCAACCCAATCCACCTGACCCGGCTGGCCGTGTTCCTCGCGAACTGTGCCGTCAGGGAGCGTCGCGCGAATGTGTGCGTCCGTCAGCCAAACGACGACACGCGGGGTGACATCGTGCATCGGCAGCTTTTGGTGCGGATTCAGATGCACACGAATGACCTGCACTGTGTCATTGTCGATCTCGAGCCTCATGGCCTGATCGTGATGTTGCCCATGGGCAATCCGCGGCAGCAAACACACGAGCGTCGCTGCGACAACCAATGTGAGCGTCATACATTCCTCCAGTGAGCTGACATACGAGCGTACCACTTCAAGCGCACTTGAGGTCAAGCCCAATGAGCGCATCGATGACGATCGGTGAGGTCGCCAAGCGAGCCGGTTTGCGACACTCGACACTCCGCTACTATGAGAGCCTCGGCCTCATTCCCCCGCCGCTTCGTACCCATGGGCAGCGACGCTATGACGCGAATGTGCTCGAACGCCTCGCGATCATTCGCTTCGCGAAGTACGTGGGGTTCAGTTTGGCCGAAGTTGCGGAGCTTCTTCTCGGCACAGCCGATCGACCGCCGACCGAGCGGTGGCGTACCATGGCGCACGCCAAGATGAGCGATCTTGAAACAGCCATCGAGCATGCCACGGTCTTGAGGACGATGCTTCGCGACACGCTCGCTCAAACGTGCCCGAAACTCGTCGAGCGAGGCATGGCTCTCGCTAGGTAATCCTTGTCTGGAAACGCAAGTATCACCGGCCGCTCTTTGCGTTACCGTGGCGTTACCCAACCGGGCCCAAGTTAGGAGTTCGTGCACAGCGTCCTCGCGACAATCGCCGAGCTGCTCCATCGATATGGCTACGCCGCGATCGTGGCGTTCTTCGTGCTCGAGGGCTCGGGCATTCCCGTTCCGTCGGAGACCATGTTGGTCACCGCCGCCGCGTTTGCCGCGCACGGCGCCCTCTCCCAACGCTTCGTTCTTCTCGCGGCGACGATTGGCGGAATTCTTGGCGGTCACGCCGGCTTCGCGATCGGACGGTTCGGCGGCCTTCCTCTGGTTCGACGTTTCGGGCGACTGTTTCGACTCGACGAAGATCGGCTTGCGCGCGGTCGTGAGTTCTTCGCCGGACGCGGCGCCTGGTCGGTGTTTCTGTGCAAGAGCATTGCGTTCATGCGGATCATCGTGCCGATGATCGCCGGCGTCGCGCAAATGCCGTTTGGCCGCTTCAGTGTCGCGAACGCGGCCGGCGCGGCGGTGTCCGCGGTTGTCTACGGCAGCCTTGGCTACTTCTTTGGACGTGACCTCGCGTCCCTCGACCAGAACATCGCGGTCGCAACGATCATCGTCATCGCGTTGCTCGTCGCGATGGTCACCACGGTGCGTATCGTCCGGCGCCGGCGCCGTGCAAACACGAGTGCGGATCCGGTCCGCGTAAACCGCTGATCACCGCGCCCTCGCGCGTAGCACCGCCTGCGTGTAGTCCCCGATGGCGAAGGCGGAAGCCAGAGCGACCAGCGCGACGTACGGCCACAGTGGTTGCGCACCGAGTACGAGCGCGAGGAGCGTCACGAGTTGCAGCACCGTAACGAGCTTTCCGGGGAAACGAGCCTTGAACTCGACGGCGCGCAGCTTCGGTGCCGCCTGCGCAACCAGAAAGGCGAGTGCGGTCGCAATGTCACGAGGCAACAACAGGAGTGCCTCGAGCGGCGAGAGTGCACCATTTAGCACATATGCAACGACCGCGACGAGCACGAAGATGCGATCGGCAATCGGATCCACGATCGCACCCCACCGCGTCGTCGTATTCGTCCGTCGCGCCAGCCATCCATCCAGGAAATCGGTGATAGCGGCAAGACAGATCAAGGCAACACGACCCGCTTGTCCTGCTGGAATGAATAGGGCCGCTAACAGAAGCCTCGAAAGCGAGAGGACGTTCGGTAATCGTCGCAATTCAGCTCGCATCAGTGAGAAGTTCCTGACCGACGTCGCCCGCGCATGCGCCACCACACGGCCGTAAGGCATGCGGGCGGCACGATCAATACGAGAGGTAGCGCGATGAGATTCGTGCGACTCAGAGCCACGCGCACCTCGGTGAAGCTGCCCTGTAGTCGAATGGAGGCGAGCACCGCGACAATGCAGATCGCAAGGATGCTCGCCGGCCACTGCAACCAGAGCATGCCGATGCGCCGGCCACTCCACGTCGAGAGACGTGATGCGCCAACGCGACGATCATTCGCTGGAGGCTGATTGCTCATTCGTGCCGGACGGTGTCGCGCGTGTCGTTCTGAATATCGCGGCCCCCCGCGATCCAGCGCGCTTCACCGTTCTGCAGTGCGAGAAAGATCAGGTCCGGCTCTCGCACGAGCGCGCTCCTGAGCGAGTCGACGGGCTCCTCCTGGCCATCATCGCCCTGTTGAAATGTGCCGAAATGAATGGCGATCGACGTTGATACGTGCAGTAACTTCGCGACGTGCACGGCATCGCGTGCCGACAGATGTCGCGGTGCCATTTCCGCACGCGGTCGGGCCGGCGCAATCGGGAGGAGCGCCAATCGAAATGCGGAAAAACGATCGTGCACCAGCGAGAAGAACTGGCCGTAGCCAGTATCGCCCGCGAAGTAGATCCTTCCTGACGGCGTCTCGAGGACGAAGCCCAACCAGAGCGTTCGGTTGACGTCGTTCAACGATCGTGCCGACCAGTGACGCGCCGGCACACCCATTATGCTCACACCGGGTGTGAGCGTGAGCGTTTGCCACCAGTCGATGTCCTCGGCATCGGCGACGCCGTTTTTCGCCAGAAACACGGCGTTCCCAAGTCCGGTCACGATCCGCGGATGGAACGTCTGCTCCAGCCGACGCAGCGTCGACAGATCCATATGGTCGTAATGATTGTGGCTGATGAGCACCAAGTCGATGCGCGGCAGATCCTCGAATCGAATTCCGGGCGGCCGATGCCGCTTCGGTCCATACCAGGCCAGTGGGCTCACTCGGGCCGACCAGACGGGATCGATCAGAATATTCAACCCTTCCGTCTGCACGAGAACCGTCGCGTGATTCACAAAGGTGACTCGCAGCGCACTGCCGGCGACACGCGGTGGTGGCGTATCCGTCGGCGTCTCTTGCCACGTTTCCCAGTGCCCGCGATGCTGCCCGGGGCGCGTGTTTCGGATAGCATCCTCGAACTGCCTCTCGGGCGTGCGCTCATAGTTGAAGAAATGCTTTCCGTCGAAGTGATCGCTCGTCGCTCCGTGATACGATGGCGCAATCGCTCGGCCGCATGCCGCGGCCATCGCCAACACAACGACGCTCGTCGCAAGACTTCGATGACGCATCAACGGTTAAGAGACTGACGTGGTTGGGGTCGCCGGTGGTCGCGGACGCGCGCGGCGTTCGAGACCTACTTCCCACGGGTGGTGCCCCGACGAGCGATTGTGATTTCCACACCCGAGATGCAAGCCGCTAACCACACGAGCGCTACCATAGCCGAAGAGCGACCCCATCGCGTGGCCACTCGGGAAGCTGAAGCTGTCTCCATTCAGAAATGCCGACGCACCGGTCGGTCTCGGCCGCTGTTGTCACCAATGATTGCGGCCGCAGCGGCCGTGGCGATCACAATGCCGATATTCAGTCGGCCGAGCGCCGCCATCGCCGCCGCGGTCGCCAGTGCCGTTTCGCCGGGCAGCGGAATTCCGAAGCTCTCGAGCGCGACGATGACGAACAGCACGACGTAGCCATAGCTGGCGACCAGACCAGTCATGGTGTCGTGCATCAGCGCGTCCTCATTCGCGCACTCGCTGAAGATCACAGAGCATATCGGACACCGATATTGAACACGCATCCCTCGAGCGGCTCCCACGCATCAACCGTTAGGCGACAGCGCTCTCGTTTTCTGCCTTGAATTGACTCGCCTCCGGCAGGCATGTAAGGCTCTCGGTCCAGTCACGGCGCGACATAAACCTCCACATGCCCAAACGCGTGCCGCGTGAGCGTATCCGCCTGGCCGACGAACGCTGTGTCCTGCGTGCTCGCAAGCAAGGGATACAGGACGACGATATTACCAGACTGTGAACCGAGCCATGTGCCCGTCGCGATGGCCATCACACCGGGATGTCCTGTAGATCCAGGCGTGTGACTGTACTCGGCGATGAATATCGTGTCCCCGCCAAGACGGTGCACCCAACCGCTATCGATCGTCCCGCCACCGCCATTGGGGATCGGCAAGGGCGTGCCATCGAGCAGGCGGAGATGATACGAGGCTGCAAGTGACAGCGAGCTGTGGGGCGCTGATGAGCTCGAGCATGCGACGAGTAGCAGGAGTCCCAGCGTTGCGACCGATCGAAAAACCGCCTTGTGTCATGGTCGATGCATCCTGAAGTGAGATGATGTTCCGGCCCCGTCACTGAGTACTTGCTCAACGAGTGAAGTGGCACCGCTGCTCTCTGCCCTCTACCGCAGCCCTAGCCTCCGCTGCGCCCGACGCACGAAGGGCTCACACAAATACGGAAGCCCGCGAAGCGGCCCCGCCAGCGCGAGCGGCTGATCGACGCCCGCGCGATGATATGTGAACTGTCGCGACACGACCGCCTTCGGCAGGAGAAACCACGCGCGAGCTACACTACCCGAGAACGTCTCACCATCAGCGTAGCCCTCGACCACCGGCCGCCAGAGGAATGGATTCTCGAGGATGCTCAGCGCCTTGTCGGGATTTCGGTAGAACTCCTTCGAGACCTGGTACGTGAAGAAGGTGTCTCGCAGCACGGTCTTCCGAAGGCGCGCATAGTACGTCGCCGGCGACGCTGTTCCCGCGACGCAGTCGGCAATCGTCTCGCCCGCGATTCGTCCGCTCTCGACCGCGTGATAGATGCCTTCCCCCATGATCGGATCGCCGAAGCCGCCAGCGTCGCCGACGATGTAGACTGGCGCGGCCGGCAATGTCACGCTGTACCCGCCGTACGGAAATCGATGCGCCGCGAACGTCGCGAGTGGATCGCCCGTGCTGTGAAAACCTTTCTTTTCGATGTAGCTCAGCAGATGCGCGCGAAGACTCGTGCTCTTGTCGAGCGTGTAGAGCCCGACGTTCCAGTGGTCATCCTTGGGGAATACCCAGCCGTAGCCGCGTGGATGCGCCCCAAAATCGAAGCAGGGTGGCGTTGCCTGATCGAGGGTCGTCGTGTCGCGCGGCAGCGTGACCTCGACCGCGACGGCCACGCCGCGCGGCTTCGTCACACCAAACCGCTTGTTGACGAAGCTGTACGCGCCATCGGCGCCGACCAGGTGCCGGGCACGAAGCACCCGCGTCTCGGTCCGCACCGTGAAGATGCCGTCGTCGTACGCGATGTCGATCACGCGGTCGCCGCCGAGGAAATCAAAACCGCTCTGCTGGTGATTCTGCCTCACGAGCCAGTCGTCGAATTCCTGCCTAACGACCATGCGCATCAGCGCGCTCGACCGGTGCGCGAATCGATTCTGGCGCGTTTGCCAGACATTGAGCTCGATCTCGTTCGATTCACCGCGCAGTATCGGGCCGAGCTCGAACGGGAGCGCCTTGCACGACTTGATCGTGACACCGCCGCCGCACGGCTTGAGGCGTGGAAAGTCGTACCGGTCGACCTGGGCGACGGAGAGGCCGCGACGAAGTGCGGCGGCCGCGGCGCAGGAGCCTCCTGGGCCCCCGCCAACGATGACCACGTCCCATGGTGGGCTCACGCGCGCCAAGATACGTCGAGCCTGTCACTGGTTCCACCGTGACACGACTCAGCCCGCATTGTACTTTCGGCGTCGCCCCTTCAATACAATACCACCGCGACGCGAACCCACTCGACAGAGCAATTACGCCACACGGTTCGATTCGCTCACATTCGCGTCACTCGCGTCCAAAAACGCTGGGCTCTCCAGGTAGGCAATGTCTTCGAGCCAATCGCCACGTCGCGTAATGGTTGGGACAGATCGCTCGGAAACCGCCGAGCAGGCGGTGCGCTGGGCAGCGGATTTCGCGAAGTCGTTCGACGCCGAGTTGCATGTCGTGCAGGTGGTGACCCCTCTCGGCGACGTGTCGTCCGACGGCCCCCGTCGCGATCTGGATTCCTTGAGCACTGATCTCGCCAATCACGCGCGCGCAGTCGCTGGTCATCGCGCTCGCGGCACGGTTGTCGTCGGCGATGATCCAGCGTTGGCGATCGTCCGCGCCGCGGCCGATGCTGACGCGGACGTCCTGGTCGTCGGCGACGCCGGCATGGCTGGCCGTCGCGAGTTTCTGCTCGGCAACGTGCCGAACCGGGTGACCCACAACGCCCGCTGCACGGTCGTCATCGTGAAGACCGGCGCTAATGATGGTGTCAGCGCTCGCGCGGCGTACTACACCGCGGAGCTGAGTGCGGCGTACCCCGGGCCGATCGCACGCGGCGCGGAGATCGCCGCCGTGCTCGCGAAGTATGGTGTGCGCGAGCTGCTCGCCAAACCTGATGGAGATGGTGGGCGTGACCGACGCGGCCAAGCCAAGCGACTGCGCTCCGCGCTCGAGGAGCTCGGCCCGACGTTCGCCAAGCTCGGACAGATTCTCTCGACGCGCCCGGATCTCCTGCCGCCAGAGTTCATCGAAGAGCTCTCGCAGCTCCGCGACCGTGTCGCGCCGCTCTCCGAGGCGGACGTCGTCCGCGTGATGGAGCAGGAGCTCGGCGTTCCGTGGGAAGATGTGTTCGAGACAATCGATCCCGTGGCGTTAGCGGCGGGCACGATCGGGCAGGTACATCGCGCAACGCTGGCGTCGGACCAGCGCGTCGTCGTCAAGGTGCAGCGTCGCGATGCCCGCGCAGTCATCGAGCAGGATTTGGCGCTGCTCGAGATGGGCATCGGTGCGGTAGGCTCGAGCGAGGCCGTGAAGCGGCGGATCGATTTATCGGCGGTATTCGACCACTTGTCGGCGTCGCTCCAGCAGGAGCTCGACTTCAGGCGCGAGGCGGCGAACGCGGAACGGCTGCGCGAATCAGTCGCCGGGTTCTCGCGGTTGGCTATCCCCAAGATTCATGGAACGTATTCGACGTCGCGACTG
>DATEGN010000265.1:0-17533 GCA_035280125.1 Gemmatimonadaceae bacterium
ACCAGGGAAGCCACCAGACTTCATCCACCCCCTCATTCAGACGAGAACGATTCCACGCGTCGAGGGAACAGCGACCTCACCAATCTCGACTGCCGTTGGGACGAGGGAAAGATACTCGGCCACCCGCCGAGGCGAGATCGCGACAAGTAGCCCGCCCGACGTTTGAGGATCGATGAGGATCGCACGATCGACCTCGGATGTACTTCCCCACTCGACGAGATCGCGCAGGTACTCCTCGTTGCGCTCCGCGCCGCCCGTGCGAATTCCCGAACGCCAGGCCTCGCGTGCACCTGGCAGCACGGGTATCCGCGACACGTCAATCCGCAGCGTCTTCTGACTCGCCTTGGCGATATGATTCGCATGACCGATGAGGCCAAAACCAGTGACGTCTGTCGCGCAGGTAGCACCGACGCCGAGCGCGGCGCGACTGGCGTCGCGGTTCAGCTCTACCATCGACGCAATCAGAGCATCTCGCTCGTTCGCCGAGAGGCGATCGTTCTTCGCGGCGGTCGCGAGGATACCCGTGCCAAGCGGTTTCGTGAGGAGGAGCGTATCCCCAACCGACGCACCGGCATTGGTCAGCAGCCGCTTCGGGTCCGCGCGACCGGTGACGGACAATCCGTATTTGAGCTCCTCGTCGATGATCGTGTGCCCGCCAACGATGACTGCGCCGGCTTCGTGCACTTTGTCTTGCCCGCCGCGGAGAATTTCGGTGAGCACGGTCGTCGGGAGCTTGCTCGAGGGAAAGCCAACGATGTTCAGAGCGGTGAGCGGCTCTCCGCCCATCGCGTAGACGTCGGAGAGTGCGTTCGCCGCGGCGACCTGACCGAACGTGTACGGATCGTCCACGATCGGCGCGAAGAAGTCGACGGTCTGAACGAGCGCGAGATCATCGGACACGACAAAGATCCCCGCATCATCGAAGGTTTCGCGGCCGACGACGAGGCGCGGATCGGGCCGGTGTGGGAGCGCAGCAAGCGCCCGCGACAGGTCACCCGGACCCAATTTGGCGGCTCAACCGGCGCATCGCGCGAACGCCGTTAGGCGAAACAGCTCGTCGCGCGTTGGATTCGAACTCACGTTCGTGTTATCGATGGAAGTTGACGTTAGGCAGCGACGTCGCGGCCAATACGCATGTTGCTGTCAGGAGCGTCGCGGCAACGCGACAATGGCGTCGATCTCGACGAGCACGCCGCGGGGCAGCCCGGACACCTGCACCGTCGAGCGCGCGGGTCGCGCCGTGCCAAGCGCGCGCGCGTACACCTCGTTGACGCGTGGGAAGTCGTTCATGTCCTGAAGATAGACCGTGGTCTTGACCACATCGCTCCACGATGTGCCAGCCGCTTCGAGGATGGCCTTGAGGTTGGCCAGCACACGCTCGGCTTGCGCGACGACGTCGCCGGCGATGATCTGCCCCGACGACGGATCGAGCGCGATCTGGCCGGCCGTAAAGAGAAATCCATTGGCACTGATGGCCTGTGAATATGGCCCGATGGCCGCTGGGGCGTTGTGCGTTTGGACTGGCGTTAGGCTCACGAATCTTCTCCTTCCAGAGCGAGGGTGTGCTAAGGCGTCGGGCTCATGATACTGTGCCGAGGAAGCTTCCTGTAGGGACATGGCTCAAGCCCGCGACAAACCGAGCGCGAAGAGACGCCGTGCATTCGCCTCGACGAGCGGTGCCAGAGCCTCCGCCGTGGTGTTCCGAGCACTGGCGAGCCGCGCGATCGTCAAGCCGACCCACGCCGGTTCGTTCCGCTTGCCGCGATTCGGGACGGGCGCGAGGTAAGGTGAGTCGGACTCCGCGAGGAGCCTGTCATGGGGGATCATTCTCAGCAGCTGATCGTCCGTCCAATTCTTGAAGGTCACGATGCCGCTGAACGAGATGTACCACCCAGCGTCCACGACATCGGTCGCGAGCGCGCGAGATCCCGTGTAGCAGTGTAAGACACCAACCACTTCGCGGCGCGCAGCGGCCAAAACGAGCGAGCGTGTATCTTCTTCCGCGTCTCGCGTGTGGACGACGACGGGAAGCTTCAATCGATGTGCGATCTCGAGTTGCGCAACGAACGATTCGCGCTGCGCATCGCGTGGGCTGTTGTCGTAATGGTAGTCGAGGCCACACTCACCAACTGCGCTCGCGCCGGACCGAAGGAGTGCCTCGAGAGGCTCAAGGTCACGTTCGGGGGCGAAAGAGGCCGCATCGTGTGGATGTATCCCCGCCGTCCAATACACGAAGCCTCGGTTCGCGTCGGCAATTTTTTGTGCGCGTGCGGCAGCCGCGAGGGATTCACCGATACAGACGATCGCGCGAGCACCGGCATCGCGCGCGCGGCGGATGACGTCGTCGCGATCCGCGTCGAATGCAGAATCGGCCAAGTGCGCGTGGCTGTCGATGAAGTGAGGCATCAGGTCACGAAAGGGTCGCCTGTGAGAACGTTCGTCTCTAATCGTATGCGAGACATGGCGATGCTTCTCTGGTGTCGGTCAAACGAGGTCACGTTCGTGTTCTACGAAGCTGTGTTCGTGTCATGTGAAGCCGCGTTCGTGTCATGTGAAGCCGCGTTCGTGTCGTGTGAAGCTTCGTTCGTCTGGCACAATGCGGCCTTCGCCTGCCAAGAAATCAATGTGAGCTGCCACTACTGCTTCGTTCGTGTCCAACATTGCCTCGTTCGTGTCCGACGTTGCGACGTTCGTGTCCGACGGTGCCGCGTTCGTGTCCGACATTGCCTCGGTGACCTCGTGCGGGGCCGCGTTCGCCTTCAGCTTTGCACGCTTCGCCTCACGAAGTGCCGCCTTCGCCGTGAGTTTTGTCGCGTGTGACTCGCGATCTGGAAGCTGATGCTGACGAAGCGGCACCGGCGCCCGAGTTTTTGCCGCGTTCGCCTTCCGCGTTGGAACGGTCGTCCTCAAAGTTGGAACGGTCGCCTTCAAAGTTGCAGCGTTCGCCTTCGGAGTTGGAACGTTCGCCTCCTGAGTTGGAGCGTTCGCCTGTTTTGTCGGAGGCGCGGCGCCGGGGTCCTGTCCCGTAGCGCTCACGAAGCTCTTCGATGCGATCGCAAGAGAGCGAGCGAACGACCGCTGTTGCCCAGTCGTTGCGCGACGTCGGCTCGTTTCCGTCGCTCGAACGAAGGTTTCGACGATGCTCTGACGGCGCATCAACGGCAGGTAAGGCGCCAGCCTCACTTCCCAGAATACCAAAGAAAAAGAACCGCCGTCCAGACGGCGGTTCTTGTTCATTGCGATGAATTCCTACGGCGCTCAGCGACTGGCGACCGCGCTCTCCGTTCGGGAACGCCGGCGCTCCTCAGCGACCGCACGTGCGGCGCCTTTGCCTTCCGCGCCCGTCGGACGAGGCCACTTACGCTCGATCCAGAGCAGCAGCGCGCCCGCGACGTAGATCGAGCTGAACGTTCCGGTGAAGATGCCGAACGCCATGATCCAGGCGAACGGTCGAATGACTTCACCCGCAAAGAAGAGGAGCGCGAGCGTCGCCGCGAGCGCGGTGGCGTGCGTCAGTATCGATCGCGGCAACGTTTCGTTGATGGAGCGATTGAGTACTTCGCGCAACGATTCCTTGCGTTGTTTACGCAAGTTCTCACGGACTCGGTCGAAGATGATGATCGTGTCGTTCAACGAGTATCCGATGACGGTGAGGATCGCGGCGACAACCGTGAGTGATAGCTCCAACCGCAACATCGCCATGAACGCGAACGTCGTGAGGACGTCGTGCGCCGTCGCGATGACGGCCGCGAGGCCGAAGCGCCACTCGAAGCGGATGGCGAGATAGACGAGTGTCACGAGGAACGAGATCAACACGGCGATTGCGGCGTTCCGGCTCAGCTCCGCGCCAACGCGTGCTCCGACGAACTCGCTGCGCACGAACCTGACGTTGTTGGCGAAGTGCTGTTGGAGCGCGCTCTTGATGATATTCGCCGTCGTGTCACTCGCCGCAACGGAAGCGGTGGCGCCGGTGCCGTGAGGCTGTGCACGAATCGTGTAGTCCGTGTCGGAGCCGAATTTCGTAATTTCTGAATTCGGGAAGCCAGCCTGGTCGACCACCGTGCGGATCTCGTCGATCTGAGGTGGCTGATGGAACTGCAGCTGTACGATTGTACCGCCCGTGAACTCGATGCTCTTGTTGACTCCATGAATCGCGAGGAAGCCGAGGCCGATGATGATCCACGCGATGGTGAGGATCGCCGCCTGCTTCCAGTAGCGAATGAAATCGTATTTCGTGTCGTGAAGAATGCGTAACATGGGCAGCCCTTAGATGCTCAGCGTCTGGGCGCCGCGCGAGCGGTTCAGCCAGATGATGTAGAAGGTGCGCACGACGAAGATCGCCGTGAAGAGAGATGCGGCAATACCGGCGATCAGCGTAACGGCGAAGCCCTTAACCGGCCCTGTTCCGTACTGATATAGCACGGCGGCGGTGAGGATGGTTGACACGTTCGAGTCGACGATGGCCGGACGCGCATGCCGGAACCCTTCGTCGATCGCTGTGCGCACGGTTTTTCCGCGATCGAGCTCCTCGCGGATGCGTTCGAATATCAGCACGTTCGCGTCGACGGCGATACCGATGGAGAGCACGAATCCGGCAAGACCCGGCAGCGTCAGCACGGCATCGAAGCCGGCGAGAATCGCGAGCGTGTACAACACGTACAACGCCAATGCCGCCACCGCGAGTGCGCCAGAGAATCGGTAGTAGAACAGCATGATCAGCACGACGAGCGCGATGGCGATCGCTCCGGCGCGGAAGCCCTTGTTGATCGAATCCTGGCCGAGCGTCGGCCCAATGCTGTGCGTCTCCGCAACACGAAGCGGAACGGGGAGCGCACCCGCGCGAAGCACGAGCGCGAGGTCCTGCGCGTCGCGGATGTCACGGCCCTGCCCCATCGTGATCTGCCCACTCGTACCGATCGCGCTCTGAATGATCGGCGGCCGTCCCATGACACGCCGGTCGAGCACGATCGCCATGTAGTCGTGAACATGGCGTCCCGTCTCCTGCTTGAAGCGACGGCCACCACTCTGGTCGAGCGTGAACTGGACGATGGTTCCCTCGAGCGGCGAGGTATTCGGCCGTGCATCGGTGAGCGATTCGCCGGTGACGATTGGCTTCGCGTCGACCATGTAGAAGAGCTTGTAAAACTTTCCCTGCATCGCTGTCGAGTCGTTGCTCGGCAGCATCTCCTTGCCCGGCGGCATCGCTGCCTTGATCTCCGGCATCGCAAGGAATGCTTCGACCTTTGACGCGTTTTCCGACGCCACGAGATACTCGCCTGGCATCTGGCTCGGGCTCTGCTGAATCAGGCTCGAGAACGGACCACCAGTCGGCAGCGCGGCGACCGTCGTGTCGCTCTTGGTTGTGTCTTTCTTGCCCGCCGCCGTCTTCGTCGTGTCCGTCGACGTCAGAAGACCCTGCAATCCCTTCGAGGCAGCAGGCTGCTGGCTGGCCGGCGCGGCAGCGGCACCTTGTGATGGCTTCGCCGCGGCGCCCTTGTCCTTGACGATCTGGTCCAGGCGCGGCAGCACGCGCTCGAGCGCCTGAGTCTTGTCGGTAATTCGGAACTCGAGGTACGCCTGCGTACTCACGAGGCTTCTCGCGCGCTCGGGATCCTGAATGCCGGGGATCTGGACGACGATCCGGTCATTGCCTTGCTTCTGAACAACGGTCTCGTTGACGCCCATGCCGTCGATGCGGTTGCGCACGGTCTTGAGAGCGCGATCGATGGCATCCGGAATCTTGTCCGAAGGGATCGCCTGCTTGGACTCGTCGACCTCGAGCGCGAGGTAAGTCCCGCCCTGGAGATCCAAGCCCTTCCGCAGAGGAACGCGGCGCTGGACAACGTCGCGGGGAACACCGTCGGCTCCGAATTGGCGGATTGTGACGTCGCGTGGGAAAAGCGCCCAGATGGCAACGATACACAGCGCGACGATGAGCCCGATGCGGTACTTCAGATTGGACATGGCACTGCCGGTAGGAAGGATAGGATTTCGCGCAGCTTCTAAGGGTATCTCACGCATCGACTTGAGTCAACGCAGCACGAGCCGCGCGCTCATCCGCACGGAGCTGCACAACGAGCGCGTCCGGTGAATCGAATCGCTTCGTATCGCGCAGTCGCTGGATGAACTCCACGCGCACACACGAGTCGTACCAATCCCCGCTCGCATCGAAGAGATACACCTCGAAAGAGAGCGTTGAATCGCCGAACGTGGGCCGTGGACCGAGATTCATCATGCCACCGAACGAACCACGCCCGGACTGAACGAGAACCGCGTATACACCCATTGGCGGGAGAAGTTTTCGCGCTGACGCGATCCTGACATTCAGCGTCGGGAACCCAAGCAGCCGCCCGCGCTCGTCGCCGTGACCGACGCGCCCGCTGAACGAATAGCGTCGGCCGAGCATGCGTTTGGCGCCCGCGAGATCGCCATATGAGACGGCGCGACGAATCGCACTCGACGAGACCGGCACTCCGTCCACCGACATGACATCCACAACCTGGACGGCGAAATCATAACGCTTGCCGAGCTCCCGCAGCAGCTTGACATCTCCGGAGCGCCCACGGCCGAAGCCGTGATCGTAGCCGATGATCAGCTCGCGCACGCAGAAGCGCTCGAGAAGAATGCGCTGCACGAACTCCGCGGCATCGAGTGCCGCGAGTGACGGAGTAAAAGGCAGCACCGCGCCGTACTCCAGGCCACTCTCGGCAATCGCCTGGAGTTTCTCTTCTGTCGTCGACAGTAGAGGCGGTGCTGCTGTCGGGTTCACGATCTCGAGCGGGTGCGGATCGAACGTCAGCAGCAAGCTCGGAAGCGAGCGCGCCCACGCGCGCTGCGTGACATGAGCGAGCAGATCGCGATGGCCAACATGCACGCCGTCGAACGTGCCGACCGTGATCACCGACCCGAGGGAGAGCCTGGGGAGCGCGAGCGCCATCTCGTGCGCGTTAGGCATCGCGCATCACGACACGGGGCCGAAGCAGACCGCCCTCGCGCTGCGCGAGCGCGACCAACTCGCCGTCCGCGTCGAGGAGCGCCACGAGGTTGGCTTCTCCCGGTGCGTCGAGTGCGTTTCCATGTTGCACGCGGCGTAACTCGACGTCGTCGAGGCGCTTGGTGCTGAGATGAGCAACCGCGGAATGCAGCGGCATCAATGCGGGTGGCTCGCTATCCCGCAGACTCTCTGCGGCAACCGCGTGTTCGACCTCGAACACACCGCTTCGCGTGCGGCGAAGCGCACTGAGATGCGCAGCGCTGCCGGCGATTCGGCCGAGGTCACGCGCGAGCGCGCGAATGTACGTACCACCGCCGCAGGTGATCGTCACGCCGAGTGTCGATGGCGCTCGCCGCCGCACGATCCATTCGTGAACCACAACGGAGGCTGGTGCCAGCTTCAATGGCGCACCAGCGCGCGCCGCGGCGTACGCGCGGCGACCAGCGAGCTTCTTCGCCGAATAGTCGGGCGGTTGCTGCTGGATGGTTCCGGTGAGGCGCCGCATGCCTTCGTCGACTGAAGATGGATCAGGGAGCGGCTCTTCGCGCGTCGTTTCACCCGTGAGGTCGTCGGTCGTCGTCTCGCGACCAAAGGCAATTGTTGCGTCATATGTCTTGGGCTCATCGTCGACGTACTGCGCGAGGCGCGTCGCACGGCCAACGAGTAGCACGAGCAAACCCGTCGCGAATGGATCGAGTGTCCCGGTATGTCCAATGCGCCGGGTGCGAAGGGCGCGTCGTGCAGCCGCGACGACGTCGTGCGACGTCATCCCCGTGGGCTTGTCGACGAGCAACACGCCGTCAGTCGCTGTCGTCCTCACCGGAAGGGTGATCGGGAGATTGGCTTGGAGCATCCTTCAATTGCGAGAGCAATGTCTCGATCCGTGCTGCACGCGCAATGCTCTCGTCTGGCTTGAAGACGATTTCAGGGGCAACACGGAGCCGGAGCGCACGGCCGATTCGCGCGCGAAGATGGCTGGCAACACTATCGAGTCCATCGCGCGTCGCGGCGCGCTCCGACTCGGACCCATAGATGCTCACGAATACGGTCGCGACGCGAAGGTCGCGCGACACGTCGACGCCCGTCACGGTGACGAGACCAACGATGCGCGGATCCTTCGCATCCTGACTGAGAAACGTCGCGACTTCTTCCCGAATCGCTTCGGCAACGCGATCCGGTCGTCGATTGTTACTTGCCATACGTCAAAGAAAGCTGGTCGCAGTGTCGACGATGCGACACTGCGGATTACCGTCGACAAAGCGGTCGACGGATTCGAGTACGGATTCGGCGTGGCGCCGGTCCGCGGAAACGACACAGACGGTGAGCTCGGCCGTCTGCCACGCATCGTGATGCGCCGTCTCGGCGACGGACACGTTGAACTCGTTATGGAGGCGGTCTTTGAGGCTCTTCAGCACCGACCGCTTGTCCTTGAGAGAATGAGCGGCCGCGAGATGCAACTCGAACGAGCGCACACCGATGACCACGAGGGTGCGTCGAGCGCGGGTCTCAGCCCGCGCTCGACTCGAGGGTTCGCGCTACCTGCTCGGTGCGGTAGCACTCGATGACATCGCCGACTTTGAGGTCGTTGAAGTTCTCGATGCCGATACCACACTCGAAGCCTTCGCGTACTTCGCGCACGTCGTCCTTGAAGCGGCGCAGCGAGGCGAGCGTGCCGTCGTACACCTCGACAGAGTCACGGATGACACGAGCGCGGCCCTGTCGATTGATGACGCCGCTACGGACAGAGCAGCCAGCGATGGTTCCGATGCGAGAGATCTTGAACACCTCACGCACTTCCGCCTCGCCGAGGATGACCTCGCGCTGTTCGGGTCGTAACAGACCTTCGAGCGCCGCGCGAACGTCATTGACCGCCTCGTAGATGATGCGGTAAAGCCGAATGTCGACGCCCTCGCGCTCGGCCGCCGTGCGCGCATTGTTATCCGGCCGTACGTGGAAGCCGAGAATGATCGCGCCAGACGCCTTCGCGAGCAGGATGTCTCCTTCCGTGATTGCACCAACGCCGCGATGGACGATCTCGACGTTCACCTCGCTCGTCGAGAGCTTACCGAGCGCATCGGCGAGAGCCTCCGCCGGACCACCTTGGTCGGCCTTGATGAGAATGCGCAGTGTGCGCTGTTCACCGGCAGCCGACTGCGCCATGAAGTCTTCGAGCGAGACCCCCGCGCGCGACGTGCGCCGACTCTTCGCTTCGCGGTCGAGACGCTGACGGCGTTGCGCGACATCGCGCGCGGCAGTCGCGTCCTCGACGACCAACAACTTGTCACCCGCCATCGGGACGCCTTCGACGCCAAGCACCTGTACCGGTATGGCGGGACCAGCGGCCTTCACCGACTTGCCGCGCTCATCGAATAACGCGCGAACGCGACCACTGAAGAGACCGCAAATGAAGTCGTCGCCGATCTTGAGCGTTCCGGTGCGGACGAGAACGGTAGCGACGGGGCCCTTGCCTGGATCGAGCTGCGCTTCGACAACCGTGCCTTCGGCGCGGCCATCCGGGTTCGCCGTGAGCTCGCGGATTTCCGCCTGGAGCAAAATGCTGTCGAGCAGCGCGTCGATGTTGGTGCCCTTCTTCGCGGAAATCTCCGCCGAAAGCACCTGGCCACCAAACTCTTCGAGCACGACGCCGTGTTGCAACAGTTCCTGCTTCACGCGGGCCGAATTCGCCTGCGGCAGGTCGATCTTGTTGATCGCGACGATGAGCGGAACGTTCGCGTTCTTCGCGTGCGAGATCGCTTCGATCGTCTGCGGCATGATGCCATCGTCCGCGGCGACGACCAGAACCACAATGTCCGTCACCTGCGCACCGCGAGCGCGCATGGCCGTGAACGCCTCGTGGCCCGGCGTGTCGAGGAAGCTGATCTCCTTGCCGTTAGGTAACGTGACGTGGTAGGCGCCGATATGCTGGGTGATGCCGCCCGCCTCGCCCGCGACGACATTCGCTTTACGGATGTAGTCGAGCAGCGACGTCTTCCCGTGGTCGACGTGCCCCATGATCGTAACGACCGGCGGCCGCGGCTTGAGGTCCTCCGGTCGATCGACGGTCTCGGCAGTCGTTTCCTCGGCTTGATAGGCGTCCTCACGAACGGCCTCGAAGCCGAACTCACTCGCAATCAGCTCGATCTGATCGAAGTCCAGGCGCTGATTGATGGTGACCATCAAGCCAAGATTCTTGAAGGCGAAGGCAACGATCTCCGTTGCCGGCACCTTCAGGATCTGCGCAAGCTCGCTGACGGTGATGAATTCGTTGACGCGGACGGTTTTCTTCTCGCGCTCGAGCTCCGCGGCGCGTGCTGCTTCGATCTCCTCGCGCGCACCACGTCGCAGGTCGCTCGCGCTGCGTCGCTGGGGCGCACCGCGGAGCGTCGCCATCGTCTTCGAGATGTTCGCATCCACCGCCTCTTGATCGACGGCACCTCGTTTACCCTTCTTACGCCGGCCGCGCTCGGTGTGGGCCGCACTACCGTGTGCGGCGCCGCTGTGTGCGCCGCCACCATGTGCACCGCCGCCGCCGCCACTACCACCCGACTGCTGTCGATCGTCGCGTCGGGTCGGCGTTGCAGTGCCTCCCGGTGCCGCGGAAGCGATTGGGCGAGGCGGCATGAAGGAGCCGCTGCTCGCGACCGGACGCGGACGCGGCGCCCCGGGAGTGATGGGCCGCGGACGCGGACGATCAGGCGCACCCGTAACCGACGGCGTTGGGCGGCTCGGGGGCGCGGTTGACGGACCAGCCGCGGGCGGCAGAACAACCGGCGCGCGCGTCTCCTCGGTGAATCGCGAGGTTTGCAGGCGCTCGGGCTCCTCGGTTGGAGAGGGCGGCGCTGGTGGTGCGGATCGCTCGACTACTGGAGGCACAGATTCGTAAGGCGGTGGTACGACGGCAGGCGCCGACCGCTCGGTGGGAGTCTCGGTCTCGTCCTCGACGACCACACCCGATTCGGCGGCTATTTCGTTAGGCGGCGCGATCGGCTCTTCGACGTCGACGGGCGCCACGGGCTCGGTACGGCGTCGCCGACGAATGCCCGCGTCGCCCGCGACGGCGGCCGCGGGCTCGGGCACGGGTACCGCGGCCGACGAGCGACGTCGGCGCGTCGTTGCCGGCGGTGCAGCTTGTTTCTCGGCGCGCGCACGCTTCTCTCGCTCCCAGCGCGCGCGGAGACGCGCCACCTGGTCGTCAGTGAGCAAACTCAGATGACTGCGAACAGGAATGTCCATCTGGCGAAGCAACGCGATCACTTCGTCGGACGGAATCCCGAATTCACCAGCCATGTCGTGCACGCGAGGCTTGCTCAAACACCCCTCCTACGAATCGCTGACGACGCTCGCGGACACGAGCGCGCGAATACCACGGGCGAGCTGGGCGTCGGTGACGCCGATCGCTGCCGTCTGCTCTCGTCCCACTGCCGCACCGAGTTCGGCGGCGGTTGGACCCTCAACGAAGTTAACACCACGTGCCCGAAGCAGCGGCACGACCTTCTCTCGACTATTCGCCGACGCATCTGGCGCAACCACGGCGAAAACCAGACTGCCCTTCTTTGCCGCGACTCGAACTTGTTCGACGCCGACAACGACCGTCCGAGCTCTCACGCCTAGCCCGATCAGTCGCAGCATGCGCTCGGTAACAGCTTGCTCCACGGGAATCGTTGCGGTCAGGCGGCCGACCCCGCTTCGCCGGGCTCGGTCGAGCGTTCACCAGCCGCGCTTTCCTCTGACGTATCCTCGGTGGTCAGCTCGTCGATGATCCCCATGATGCGATCTGCCTCGGCTGGGGCAATGCCCGGAAGCTTTAGCAAATCCTCACGCTCGATATCGATGATGTCATTGAGCGTGCGGAATCCCGCCTCTTCGAGCACCGCGACAGTCGCGGGCGGTAACCCTTGAATGTCCGAGAGGCGCACATCCGCCATCTCGTCTGATTCCTCGGGCAATGGCGCGAACAGTGGCGACTCCACGCCACGCTCGAGCCACTCGCGGCTCGAGTAGAGGTCGATTTTCCAACCGGTCAGCTCCGACGCGAGGCGCACATTCTGACCGTTCCGGCCAATGGCGAGCGAGAGCTGATCCTCGTCCACGACCGCTTGAATTGTCTTGGTCGTTGGATCGCTGAAAACCCGAGCCACCTTTGCTGGCGCGAGGGCGAGCTTGGCAAATCGCTCCGGATCCGGTGACCAGGGCACGATATCGATTCGTTCGCCGCCCAACTCGTTGACCACCGCTTGCACACGAGAGCCCTTGAGGCCAACGCAAGCGCCGACGGGATCGATCGAGTCGTCTCGCGAAAAAACGGCAATCTTCGTTCTGCTTCCAACCTCACGAGCTGTTGCCCGGATCTCGACGATCCCTTGCTGAATTTCGGGGACCTCGAGCTTGAACAGCGCCTTCACGAACAGGGCGTCGGCCCGGCTGAGAATGAGCCGCGGGCCCTTCGGCGTCTCCTCGACGCGCTTGAGCACCGCGCGAATCGGCTCGCCCTGATGGAAGTGCTCGCGATGGTTCTGCTCGCGATAGGGTATGATCGCTTCTGCCTCGCGGAACTTATTCAGCATAACGACAAGCTTGCCACGTTCGATTTGCTGAATCTCGCCGGAGAGGAGATCCCCGACGCGCGTCGCAAACTCGTCACGAATGCGCGAGCGTTCACCCTCCCGCACGCGTTGAATAATCCGCTGCTTGGCGGCCTGAACGGCGGCGCGCCCGAAGACGGCGAAGTCGATCGGCTCCTCGAGGACGTCGCCCACCTGAAAGCCTTCGTCGTAGCTTCGAGCGTCTTCCACCGAGATCTGGCGGCTCGAGTCTTCAACCGCTTCCACAACGTCCTTGAGTAGAACGATCCGGATCTCGCCCTTGCCATCGTCGATGTCGACTTCGGCCTGGACGTTCGGCCCATATTTTTTCGCGAGCGCGGCCATGATGCCGTCTTGCAGGAGTCCGTAGAGCTCCGCCCGGTCGAGCTGCTTGACGTTCGACAACTCCCGGAACGCCGCAAGAATCTCTGCTGAACCGATCATCCAGACACCTCGTCCGAAGGCGAGTTTCTCGCCTTCGTCCTCGTTCTCATTTAAAGTGAAACGCGAGCCGAGCTTCCTTTACGTCGGACAGCGGGATGCGTCGCTCTGGACCGCGCTCGAGCTCGAGCACAACCACTTCGGCGCCGTCACCGCCTTCGACTGCCGCGATCTTACCCTCGAATCGTCCGCCCTGCGCCGGGCTGAGGACGTTCGCCCATTCTCCAACGAACCGCTTCCAGTCGCCTGGTGATCGCAACGGCCGATCGCCGGGCGAGGAGACTTGAAGCTCGTAATTCTCCGATACGATTGTGCTGCCATCCAACCGGCCTTCGATCGCGCGCGAAACGGTAGCGCAATCGCTCACAGCCACCCGGTTGCCGTCGCGACGATCGATGCGAACTTCGATCAGCGGACGGTTGCGCGTACCCCCTCGCCGCAGCTCGACGAACTCGTAGCCAGATGCTTCAACCTCCTGGCGAATAACGGTTTCCAGCTCATCGCTCATGTGGTGTCGAGGAAGGTTAGCGGAACAAAAAAATGTGGGGAGCATCCCCCACATTCGTCCCGCGGCCCCTGGTGCCGCGCGAGACGTAAGCTAGGCCCCGACGAGAGGGCCGTCAAGTTGAAGACAGATCGGTGGTTGGTGGCGGTTGGAGGGGCTAGGGCTAGAGAATAGGGGCTAGGGATTGGTTCCCAGCCCCTATTCTCTAGCCCCTAGCCCCTCCGTCCACGCCGAACACGACTCCGATCTGCCGCCCAGAGTCGCCAACGCGGTGTGAGTAGAAGCGGTCGTTGTCGCAGCGCGTGCATAACGCGCTCGTGGTGATGTGGCGGACACCGGCGGCACGTGCATGATCGGCGATGAGGGATCGGAGGTCGACGCGCGCCGTCGCGCCTGACGAGTCCCGTCGGGTGAGCTGACGATAAACGTCCGCTCCAACCTCATAGCACTTTCCGCAGATCGCTGGACCGAGATGAACGCGCAACTCGGCGGCCGCGAAGCCGCGCTGTGCAAGCGCATCGATGCCATGCTCTATGATCGGGGCAGCTGTTCCTCGCCATCCGGAGTGCAGGATAGCTGCAGCGCCCGACGGGTGTGCGATAAAGACCGGCACGCAGTCGGCGACTGTCACAGCGAGAGCGATACCGCGATCGGTCGAGATGTGGCCATCCGCCTCGTCCACGCGCAGCCAGCCGTCCCACTGCGAGTGGTGAGCGATGACCCTCGTGCCGTGCACCTGCGTTGCCGAAGCGAGCCGGGCGCCACCCGGCCGCAGCTCTTCTCTCAGCTGCCGCCAGCGGCCCATTACCAACACCGCGGGCTCTTGCGATCCGAGACCAAAAGAGCCGCTGGCCCGCGTCGTCGTGAAAGCGTGAATTCCGAACGGCGCGAATTCGTCAACCGTTTCCGATTCCGACAGGATGCTCACGTCGACCGGCGTTCTTCGACTCGCTCGATCTTGGCCCCAAGCGCCCGGAGGCGCTCGTCGATTCGCTCGTAACCTCGCTCGATCTGACCAACGTTGTCGATCGTGCTTTCACCCGTGGCGCACAGCGCGGCAAGCAGGATCGCCATTCCGGCCCGGATATCGGGCGACTCTACCTGCGCCCCGCGCAACCGCGAAGGACCCACGACAACCGCGCGATGCGGATCGCACAGGATGATCCGCGCTCCCATTCCGATGAGCTTGTCCACGAAGAACATCCGTGACTCGAACATCTTCTCGTGCATCATGATGACGCCTTCGCACTGCGTGGCGGTCACGATTGCAATGGACATGACGTCGGCCGGGAACGCCGGCCAGGGTTGGTCCTCGAGCTTTGGCACGTGGCCACCGAGGTCGCTCTGAATCCGCTTGTCCTGCTTCGCGGGGACGATCAGATCGTCGCCCTCGGTCTTGCACTCGACGCCGAGGCGAGCGAAGCCAAGCCGAATCGAGCGCAGATGCTCAACGCCGGCGTTCGCGATCCGGAGCTCCGATCCCGTGACGGCCGCGAGGCCAATGAACGAGCCAACCTCGATGTGGTCGGGCCCGATGCGATGAGTCGTGCCGTGCAGGGGCTTTCCTCCCTCGATCGTGATCACGTTCGTGCCGATGCCTTCGATCGAAGCCCCCATCGACACCAAAAAGTGCGCGAGATCCTGCACGTGCGGCTCACAGGCCGCATTACGAAGCACAGTGATTCCCTTTGCTGCAACGGCGGCCGTGAGCGCGTTTTCGGTGCCGGTCACGCTCGGCTCATCGAGAAAGATGTCGGCGCCGCGAAGGCCCTTGGTCGTCATCGCGTATGCTTCGCCGAGATCGAACTCGGTCCCGAGCTGTTGCAGCGCGAGAAAGTGCGTATCGAGTCGTCGGCGGCCGATGATGTCGCCGCCCGGTGGCGGTAGCGTAACGTTGCCGCAGCGCGCGAGCATGGGCGCGGCGAGGAGAATCGACGCCCGGATCTTCTTGCAGAGCTGTGGGTCTAGCTCTGCCGATCGAACCGTCTTCGCGTTGATGAGGAGCGTGTTGCGCTGTTTCCACTCGGCAGCGACGCCAGCGGAGCGAATGAGCTCAACGAGTGTCTCGACGTCGCGAATGCGTGGCACATTCTCGAGGGTGACCGGCTCTTCGGAGAGCAGCGCCGCGGCGACGATTGGAAGGGCAGCGTTCTTGTTGCCTGACGGGCGAATGGTTCCACAGAGCGTGGATCCGCCTTCGACGACATACTGCAATGCGGCCATGAGCGTTCGAGGAATTTCGTCGGGTGATGGTGACCACGGGCCAGACGCACCGTCAAACTAATCGGTGAAGTCGCCACTGCAGACGGCGCAGCTACTGCACGCGCAACTTGCCCTTGCGACGTGATTCAAGTTACGATCACGTATAGCGCGGCCTCTGCCTTGCACTTGCGTGCATCCGGCCGCGAGCGGCATGCAGGCGTCTTGATGCAACATCACTTTTCTATTTAGCGAGAGTCGACGCGATGCTCCAGGCGATCACGTGGGCCGGCGCTTGGCTCGTTCAGCGTGCCCTGACAGACACGACCTACACCAAACAGATCGCCGCGACGCCAACTGGGTTCGAGCGGATCGTAGAAATCGCGAGTGGCGTGCTCACGATTTTGATCTGCCTGTTTGTCATCGCCCTGGTTCCAGTGCTTTGGAATTTTCGACGCAGCTTTCAGCGCATGAATCAGCTGCTCGAGCGGTTTCATGGCGACGTCCAGCCCTTAGTGCAGAAGGCCACTTCGGTCGCTGACAACGTCAGTTACATAACGAAGTCGATTAGAACCGAGGTCCAAGGGATCAATGAGACGATCGCGGCCGCGAACGACCGATTGCGAGATGCGGTCCACGTAACGGAACGCCGTCTGGGCGACTTCAACGCGCTCCTCAAGGTGGTCCAAGAGGAGGCTGAGCAGATGTTCGTCTCGACTGCCTCGGCAGTTCGGGGCGTCAGAACCAGCGCTTCCGCGCTGTCCGAGCCCGGCAATGGGACGAACTTTGCGAGACGTGAGGTCGAGGGCGACGAGGATGAGGAGATGGACGAGGACCTCGATCAGCTCGAGCTGGATACCGAAAGCGCTACCGAGGAGGAGATGACTGATGGCTACCACAGCGACACCGCGACGACCGAGGACGATGTCGCGCGGCCGCGGCTTCGTTCGCGACGACGCGGGCGTGAACGCGGAGGGCCGAGTGTTGGCGCGCGGCCGCGGAGCAACGGATGAGCAGTATGATTTATTGACGGCGGCCCTGATTGGCGTCGCGATCGGCGTCGGCACGACCTTGCTGGCTCGGCGTGGACCGTCAGGCCGGCGGCCCGTTTCGCCGATGCTGCGCGGAGCCGCTCTGGGCGCGATGTGGGCAGGCCGGAATGCTGCCAAACTTGGCGCGCGCGGCGCGTCGTGGGCTCGCGACGCTGGCAGCGAGCTCTGGGATCGCATCCCGCGCGACGAGATTCGTGACCACGTGCGTGATTACCTGGGCAAGGCGCAGGAGGCAATCGATGACGTTGTCGAGACCGAGCTGCGCGATCTCCGCCGAGCGCTGCGACGACAACGCAAGCGCTTGGGGATTTAGCATTCCCGAATCGACAGACCGCACGCCGAAATCGAAGCGAACACCGTCGTGGGCGGTGATGCTCGTGCTCGCGGGAGCAGCCCTCGTGCTGCTCCCGTCAGCCGCATATGCGTGGACGCCCGGAACGCACGTCTTCCTCGGCGAAGCCGTGATGCGTTCCCTCAACTTACTGCCCTCGGCCGTTGCCGATTTGCTGCGGGCTTTTCCGTACGACTTCCTGTACGGATCGATCGCGGCGGATACCAGCATTGCCAAGAAGTACGCGCCGGCGGGCCGGCACTGCCACTCGTGGACCGTTGGTCTCGAGATCTACGACGGCGCCGAGGACGATCCGCTGAGGGCGTTCGCGTTAGGCTACCTCGCACATCTCGCCGCCGACTCCGTCGCTCACAATTACTTTGTCCCGAAACAGCTGGCGATCACTTCGAGTACCTCGTCGCTGGGACA
>DATEGN010000266.1:0-8904 GCA_035280125.1 Gemmatimonadaceae bacterium
TCGTGTGTCAGACCACCCCAGAAGAGCTCACTCTCATGCGACTACTCATCGCGTCGTTGCTCGTGCTTGGTGCCTGTGCCTCGTCAGGCGCGCACTTTGGAGAGGAGCAGCGAGCGGTCTCCATACTCACGGTGCGGAACCAGCGTCCCGAGATTCTGACGATTTACGTGATGCACGACGGGTACAAAGGTCGTAAGCTCGGTGACGTGAAAAGTCTGGCGACGGCCACATTCGTGCTCGATGCCCTTGACGCGCCACCAGCGACCGATCTGCAGTTCCTCGCCGTCTCATTCGACGGCGCCGGATCCGAGCTCTCCGATCCGGTGCAAGTCGTACGTGGGTTGAGCTACGAGTGGAAGGTCGCCCCGCCGCGTTCATTGCGCGACCCGACGCTCGCACGCCAACGCGCGCTCGAGTAGCAGTTGGCGTTCGCGCACGTTGCGAGTGAGCCCGGCGGCCCGCTGGAAATCGAGGCGTGCCTCGTCATAGCGTCCAAGCTTCATCAGCAGATCGCCGCGCACGCTCGGTAAGAGATGATAGTTCTTGAGCGACGGCTCAGCGGCGATTCCATCTACGACCTGCAGCCCGGCGGCGGGACCGAATGCCATCGCGACGGCGACTCCCCGATTGAGCTCGACGACCGGTGACGGCGTCACGCTCGCGAGCGCGGCATAGAGCGCCGCGATCCGCACCCAATCGGTTTCCTCCCCCGTGCGCGCGCGAGCGTGGCACGCGGCGATCGCCGCCTGCAGCGCGTAGGGACCGAGCGCCGTGCCTAACGATTCAGCGCGCTCGAGCGCGGCAAGTCCGCGGTGGATGAGCACGCGATCCCACCGGCCGCGATCCTGATCGAGGAGGAGCACGGGCTCGCCAGAGGGCCCCACGCGCGCGCGCAGCCGGGAGGCCTGGATCTCCATCAGGGCGACGAGCCCGTGAACTTCCGATTCGGAGGGCATGAGCTCAGCGAGGATGCGCCCAAGTCGCAGCGCCTCCTCGCAGAGGGCCGGCCGAACCCAGTCGTCGCCGGCCGTGGCCGCGTATCCTTCGTTGAAGATGAGGTAGATCACCTCCAGGACGGAGGCGAGTCGACCTTTCAGCTCATCGCCGCGCGGAACCTCGAACGGAACGCCGGCCTCCGAAAGGGTGCGCTTCGCGCGAACGATGCGCTGCGCGACCGTCGACTCCGGAACGAGAAAGGCGCGCGCGATCTCGTCTGTCGTTAGGCCGCCAAGGAGCCGCAGCGTGAGACCGGTGCGAGCCTCGGTGGAGAGCACCGGATGACACGACATGAAGATCAGGCGCAGGAGGTCGTCGCCCACGTCGTCATCGAGTGCTTCGTCCAGCTCGGCGACAACGGATTCCTGCTTCGACTCCAGTTCATGACCGATCTGCTGGTGCTTGCGATCCTGCATCGAGCCACGGCGCATCGTGTCGATCGCGCGTCGCTTCGCAGTCTGCATCAACCACGCGCCCGGATTATTGGGCACGCCGGACGCGGGCCACTGATCGAGCGCGGCGAGCAACGCATCTTGAGCGAGATCTTCCGCGAGGCCCACATCGCGGACAAATCGCGTGAGACCAGCGATGAGCTTCGCCGACTCGATGCGCCAGACGGCGTCTATGGTTCGATGGACTTCACTCGTCATCAACTACGGTGCTGTGGCTTGGGCGAGACGCACTTTCTCACATCGCTCGACGAGACGCGGCTCGCCGATGCGCTCGGCGAAAGCGGGGAATTCGGGAGTCGGTCCGCGCCAGCGAAGCTCATCGACGTCGGAAAATAGCGCGGCATCCGTGCGAAGCGTCGCCAGCTGCTTGAAGAGCAGTGCCGACGCCTTCTTTTCATCGCCAAGGACATCGCCCGGAAATTCCTCGATTGCGCCGTAGCGATTGATCAGGCGCGCGGCTGTCGTTGGGCCGATACTGGCGATGCCGGGATATCCATCGGCCGTGTCGCCGACGAGCGCCAGGTAATCGGGAATGAAACGCGGCTCGACGCCGAATTTCTCGAGCACGCCCTCGGCATTGCGAATCTTGCCGCTCCGGCGATCGATCTGCACGACACGATCGCCGCGGACGCACTGTGCGAGATCCTTGTCCGGCGTCCAGATGCAAACTTTCTCGACGCTCTCGTCTTGCTCGGCGAGGTACGCCGCCGATGCGAGCGCGTCGTCTGCCTCGAGCTCGACCATCGGCCACACGGCCACACCCATGGCGACGAGCGCGTCCTCGAGCGGATGAAACTGAGCCCAGAGCGCGGGTTCGATGCCTTCACCGGTTTTGTAGCCGTCCCAGAGATCGTTGCGGAACGACTCGATGACGTGATCAGTGGCGACGCCGATGTGCGTCGCACCCGTCTCGAGCATCTGGACGACGGTGCGCAACACGCCAATGACGCCGCCGAAGGGCGGATCTTCGCCCTTCGTGAAACGTCTCAGTCCGTAAAAGTGCCGGAACAGCTCGTAGGTGCCGTCGACGAGATGAACGACCATGTCAGTAAGCGAGTGATGACTCTGACATATCGCCTCCGTGCGCCGAGGGCAAGTCTCGCCGCGCGGGGCCGCCTAACGCGATCCGACTGACGATCGCGGAAATCAGGCGAGCTTGACGACCGCGGCGTTCCAACCGGCGGGGTCTTCGTCCTGCTTGTGCATCGCGTTCACGTCGACGACGACCTTTCCGCCGTCGCGAGTTATGCTGAAGCGGTCCATCCCTCGCGTCGCACGCCCCGTGATGAACTCACCGTCGGGCTGATATTGCGAGTGATGCTTCGGGCACTGGAACCGACGATCGGTCTCATCCCACCGCAGCGCGGTATGCTGGTGCGGGCAGGAGAGGTTGAACGCGTAGACGGCATTCTGCCAGCGCACGAGGATGACCTGTTGATCGCGATCGATCTGCGCGCCGTCTGCCGTCGGAATGGGATAGCTGAGTTGGTCACCGACGCGCGACAGCGCGCGCGTGGCGCGTATCTGAAAGTGCTCGGGTAAAGCGCTGGCCGTACGCGCAAAACCAAGCGTCGCGGCGATTCCGGCCACCGCAATCGCGGCGTCGCGAAGGAATTCCCGCCGGCTCGCGACGGGGCATGCCCTACACTCTTCTCCGCTCGCACTCTCCTCGTTGTCGACTAGTCGATCCATGCTCCTCACCAACGTTGTCCGACGTTCACTCAAACTCTTGTTCACTCCTACACTCGGTCGCCCGCGAAGATTCCTAAGGGAGACCGGAACGGCGACCGGGAACAGAACTATCAGTGGAACAGTTCCGCCTCCAGCTATTTCCAGAACCACATCATGACCGCACCAACAGTGGACGCGGCAATGGATCCGAGGGCAATGCCACGGTGCAGGTTGACTCGTTGCTGATAGGTGCTGTAGTCGAGGTAGTTGTGGTGGTGCCCGGGAGCGGTTGCGCCGGCGGCAGCGAACCCAGCGTCTGATGCGAGCATCAAGGCAGAATGCACGATGCGACGTGTGCGCCCCTCGGGATCCTTGCGTGAATCCCAGAGATTCCAGACGCCGGTAATGGTGTTGACGCCGAAGAGCACGCCGATACCGCCCGCGACGAGCGCATGCGTCGGCCTCATCCATGTTGGCGGCGACACGTCCTGGATCAGATTCTGTCCGAGCGAGTACTCCGCCGCGAAGAGGGGCAGCATGGCGTAGCTGCCGACGCGGTGAATCGTTAGGCGAGTATAGTAGGCGTCGCTGTACTCGATCGCGAGCGGTCGGCGAACGACCGGTGTGTCGACGGGGAACAGCGCGGGCGTGATGATCGGTTCTACGCGGGACGGCGCCGCACTATCGGGCACAGGCGCGATCCAGCCTGTGTCGTTAGGTGCGACGGCCCTTCCACCGAGCGCAATGAGAACGAGTGAGATGGCGATCATGATCAGCGGCCCTCAGCTGATCGTCAGCGTACCAGACGTCGAGTCGTACGACGTCGTGTACTGATGCAGGTTGCCCGCACGTTGACCGCCAATCCATTGCCCGCTGAGATCATACGTCGCGCCATGCCGAGGGCAGACGAAGTCGTTGTGCAGGAAATTCACGATGCCACCCTGATGCGGACAGACGCGCGAGAGGGCAATGAAGTCCGAAGTTCCAGTTCGCACTACCGCAACGGGCGCGCTCCCGAGCGTGATCATCGCGACACCGCCGACGCTGGCGAGCGCTGGGTAATTACTGATCGTGACCGTGCTGTTCGCGGGGACACTCGGCGCCGTGATATCCGACGCGCCGAGGCCAGCGCAGGCGTCGAGCGCCGCGATCGCCGCCATGATGCCGCTCTGGACGAGAAAAGTCCGCCGTCCGATGCCTCCCTCCGGCGCGACAGTCGCGGCTTCATAATCGCTCCCCACGGCACCGCAGCCGTGGCATTTCCGCATTTCACCGCTATCCAACGACATCTGCATCACTCCAACTGAAGGAAACACATCGCTGCTGCTCACTCGACACGCGAGACGAGAAACACCCTTACCGTCAGGCGAACCCCGACAGAAAGTCAGCTCACACTCACGAGTGCAATACCGACGAGAGTGATTGCATACCAGAGGAGCAGGCTCGCAACCGCCGTGTGATGAAGGTGGCTCCATGCACGGTCGTCTTCACGCGCGCCCGCTGTTCGAAGAGAGTGCTCGGCGCGCGTCATCACGTAGCCGTTCACGAGCAACGCAACGATGAGCGACATCTTGAGCCAGAACACCCACGAGCTCCAGAACGTTTTGACGTCGGACAGAAAGAGCAGAATGCCAGACACGAAGGTGATGGCCAATCCGGCGAGCACAGTCCGATGCACCGAGCCCAACGCTTCGAGGTGCTGCGACCGATCATGCACCGCCTGACGGATGGCTCGTAGCGTCGCGCTATCGGTCGCGATCGCGAGCCCCCCGCCGAGGAGCAACCCTCCGACATGGAGAAAAGTCGTGAAGATCTCGACGCCCTTGTTGTTGCTGTACAGATGCTCCCATGGGCTCGCCAAGCGGATTAGTGCATTCGGTGCGACGATCATCAACATTTGAAGAAAGAGTTCCTGATTCACGCGAGACGCATACCAAGGACACCTGAGCTCGACGTCGCCACTATCGTGCTCCAGATCATTCCTCTCAGATTTGGCTGGCTCGGCAGCGTGACACTGGGCAGATTCCTTCTCGGTCCCGCACTCCTGACCCAAGCACCTATCAAACGATGCGTCGCTCAATTCCTTTCACGTGCGCGCTACTCGCGGCCGCCGCTCTCATGTTGGGCGCACCGACACGGCTCACCGCACAGATCTCGAGCAGCGAGTACGCAGCGCGCCGGGATTCACTCGCGGCGCGGATCGGCGATGGCGTCGTGCTCGCGTTCGGCGGACGCACGCTCGTCACCGACTTCGGGACATTCTTTCAGCTGCCTGCCTTTCATTACCTGACCAACTACGATGAGCCCGATGCCGCGTTCGTGCTGGTTGCGCGCGGCGGTCGCGCGACGGGGACCCTCTACGTCACGCCGTCCGATCCACGTCGTGCCTTCTATTACGGCTTCCGCCCCGACTCGTCGACGATCGCGCGAACACTGCAGCTCGCGTCGCGACCCTTCTCGGCGCTGGGTGCTGCGGTCGACGCGCTTGTCGCGACCGGTATGCCGCTCTATACACTCGCCGATTTCGAGGACGCGGACTTCGCGCGAGTCGACAGCCTAACGAGAGGGCAGCAGTTCGTGCGGTCGCTCGCGGCGCGTCACCCGGCGCTCGTGGTCAAGGACGGTCATCCGATCGTCGACCAGCTTCGCGCCCGCAAGAGCTCAGCCGAGGTCGCGCTGCTCAAGAAAGCGGCGGAGATCAGCGCCGAAGGTCACCGCATGGTGATGCAAGGGCCCGAGCCAAAGCATGAATACGACGTCGCGGCACTCATCGAGTACACGTTCAAGAAGCTCGGCGCTGAGCGTGCGGCCTACGGGTCGATCGTCGGCGCGGGCGTCAACGGGACGCAGCTCCATTACATGAAGGACACGGCCGCCGCAAAGCCCGGCGACCTGATCGTCATCGATGCGGCAGCCGAATATCGTGGTTATGCCGCAGACATTACGCGCACCGTGCCCGTGAGTGGGACCTTCACGCCGGCACAACGGGCGATCTATCAGCTCGTGCGCGACGCACAAGCCGCGGCCGAGCGGGTGGCGAAGCCGGGCGTCGCCGCAGGAGCGGCCGAAGACTCTTCGTTCATCGTGCGGGCACGAGGACTCGCGTCGTTAGGTCTGATCGACAGCGTCAACGCAATCATCGATCCGCCGTGGAACGTCGACTGCACGCCTGTACCGCATCCGCGAAACTGCACCCAAGCGTATCTCTGGACGATTCACGGAATCAGCCACGGGCTGGGCTTGGCCGTGCACGATCCGGCGCAGTTCTACTACGGCGACCGCACGTACCAACCCGGCGACGCGTTCACGATCGAGCCGGGGATCTACATCAGCACGCGCGCGCTCGCTGCCCTGCCCGATACACCACGCAACCGCGCCTTCATCGCGCGCATTCGGCCGATGGTGCAGCGGTACGAGAACACCGGTGTGCGCATCGAGGATGACTATGTGGTGACGCAAACGGGCATCGAACGAATCAGTGCCGGTGCGCCGAGGGAGATTTCGGAGATCGAAGCGTTGGCGAAGTTGCGAGGAACGAAGCCGCTGCCGTAGCCACAGCTGTCATCCTGAGGAGCCCTTCGCGTCGCTCAGGATGACGGCCGGAGGCTACTCGGCGCGCAACGCCACCGCCGGATCAACCTTCGCTGCTCGAACCGCGGGTAAGAGACAGGCAACGACACCCACCGCGCCGATGATGGTCGCAACTGCGCCCAACGTCACCGGATCGTGCGGCGCAACGCCGAACAGCAATCCGCGCAGCAGGCCCGTCGTCACCAGCGCCCCCGTTAGGCCAACCGCGAGTCCAATCACGAGCAGCACGCCGCCCTCACCGAGGATCATGCGCAGTACGCGCGACGCATCGGCGCCGAGGCTCATGCGGATCCCGATCTCCTGCGTTCGCGCGCTCACCGAGAACGCGAGTACGCCCGCGATGCCGACCATCGCAATTACCATCGCCAGGATACCGAACGACGCGATGAACAGCGCGTTCAAACGGCGCGGAGCAACAGTGGCGTCCCGCACCTCCTCGAGCGTCGCAACGTTCTCGACGAGCTGGCGCGGATAGAGTTCTCGAATCGCGCGCAGTGCCGCGGGCTGAATCAGCGCCGGATCGGAGCGCGTCCGGACAATCAACGCTCCGCTGAAGATCTCCTCCTGCGCGATGGGCTGGAACACCGTCGGCGTGGGATCGGTATCGAGACCCGCATCGCGTGTGTCACCGACAACACCGACAACGGTCCGCCAATCGCCAGACACTGGTATGAACTTCAGTACTTCGCCAGTCCACGCAACGCGTCGGCCGATTGGATTCTCATCACCGAAGAGATGAGTAGCGAGCGACTTGCTGAGAATCACAACGCGCGCCGATTCATGGCGATCGGTGGTCGAGAATGCCCGACCCTGTAATAGCGGAATGCCCGCCGCTTCGAAGTACGCTGGATCGGCAGTCTTATACACACCACGCGGTATCGCTTCGCCCGCCGAGAGTGCGCGTCCCTCGGCCCTGAGCTCGAGCACGATTTGCGTGTTCCGCAGCGGAACGTTCGACCCGGCGGACGCGACCTGCACACCCGGAAGCGTCGCGATGCGGTCGCGCATGCGCTCGTACATCGCCAGTTTCGCCGGTTGATCGAGCGCGTTCGTCTCGATGGGCACTTCCATCGTAAGAACGTTCTCGGCACGGACGCCGGTTTCGACGGAGTTGAGCTTCGTGAGCGTACGCACGAGAAGTCCGGCGGCGGTCAGCAGTACCATGCAGACGGCGAGTTGTGCGACCACGAGGGACTGCTGCACGCGCTGACGCGCGCGGCTCGTGGTGGTCCGCTTGCCGGCAGCGCTCAGGGATGCTTCCTCCGCAACCTGCGGCACGAATGACAACACGATCGCCGCGGCGATGCTCGTGAGAAGGCCGACCGCGAGAACGAGGCCGTCGACGCGAATCTCGTCCGCGCGCGGCGTGAGCTGCGCCGCGAACGCGACGAGCATCTTGAGTCCCGCGAATGCGACGAGCACGCCTAACGCGCCGCCGATCAGTGCGAGCGCCAAGTTCTCGGCGAGCAAGAGTCGTCGCAACCGCCAACTTCCGGCGCCGAGAGCGGCGCGAACGAGCATTTCACGCTCGCGTCGCACGCCGCGCATCAACGTCAGATTCGCGACATTCGCGCAAGCGATGAGCAGGACAAACGCCGCTGCCCCCATGAGAAGCCACAGCGTGAGCGACGCGCGTTCGTTGAGCGCGAGTCGAAGGGGCGAGACGCTGATGTCGTATCGCGCGGCACGCTCGTACGCCTCGGGGTGATCGGCGCGCACGTTGGTGCCGATGCGCGCGATCTCGGCGCGGGCCTGCTCCACACTCGCGTCAGGTGCCAGCCGAGCGAAGACTTCGGTCATCCGGTGCGTGCGCCCCTGCTTCATCGTCGCACTGAGATGGTGGGGACTCGTCACCACATTCACGAACATGTCCGTCTTCGTTGGATACTGCGGTGTGCGCTGCACGACGCCAACGATCGTCGATGCCATGTCGTTGATGCGGACGCGCCGGCCGATGACGGTCGGGTCGCCACCGTAGTGCTGCATCCAGAAGGTGTGCGAGAGTACCGCGACGGGGGCGGCCGCAGGTCCGTCGTCCTGGACGCTCGTTAGACGGCCGAGCACCGGCGCGAGACCCATTACCTCGAAGTAGTTGCCGCTGACGATGCCCGCCTGGATGTGGACCGGCTCATCACCCTCGACCATCGTGAACGTCATCGACGAGAACTCAGCGATGCTCGCGAGTGTCTTCGTC
>DATEGN010000267.1:0-5829 GCA_035280125.1 Gemmatimonadaceae bacterium
GCGACCTCGCGCGTCGGTGGGCATGGCGAGTTGGACATCTTGCAGCCGGCGCTGACGAGTTTCCGCAACTTTGCAGTGAATGCTACGTCGGTCGATCTGCGTTCGATCGAGTTCTTGTATCCGAACTTCCCCCGTTTGGGCGGCACAATTGCTGGGACGGCGACGCTCGACTCGTCGTGGCTCGACGTCCGCTTCGCGAATGCTGACGTGATCCACCAGGATGGACCCGGCGAGCCATCGCACCTCACGGGAAGCGGCCGAGTCACGTGGGGCGAGAAGTTCATGACGTACGACATCGACGCGCAGGCGCAGCCGGTGTCGTTAGGTATGCTCGCGCGATCCTACCCCAGGCTGCCGCTCACGGGAACACTGAGCGGTCCGATCAAGGCGAAGGGAACGATCGAGGACCTGCAGCTGGCGACCAATCTCCAGGGCCCGGCGGGAGCGCTGAGCTTCGACGGACGGATCGACATCGATCCACCTAACTACGGTATTCATGGAGCGGGCCAGGCCACCGGTCTCGCCGTGCACCAGCTGCTGGATCCCGCACGTCTCGAGGGACCGGTGAAGCCGATGACGCTCACCGGTCACTATGAGGTCAGCTTGAGTGGCGATTCGCTGGCCGATCTCCAGGGCACGGCCGCGTTGGACGTGGCGCGAGCGGATCTCGACGGACTGCGGATCTTCCCCTCGACCACGCGTCTGCGCTTTGCCGACAAGCGACTCTTTGTCGACACGCTGCGACTCGAAACGACGGCGGCGACGATTGTGGCGCATGGTGCGCTGGGATTACCCCATGGCGCCTCCGATTCGTTGCGGTATCAGCTCGTCGTCGATTCGTTAGGTGGATTCCGCCGCTATCTCGCGAGCAGGACACCCGAGGACACGGCGCTGGCCGATTCGCTCGGCGGCCAGGTGACAGTGAATGGTACGGCCTATGGCCGGCTCGATTCGCTCGATGTCGCCGGCGCGATCACTGGCACCGGCTTGCTGTACGGGAAGAACCGCGGACGCATCGTCGGCGGACATTTCGCCCTCCGGAACATTCTGAGCGATCCGGCAGGTACGGCCTCGCTTCGCTTCGACACGCTCACGGTTGCCGGTGTCGTGCTCGACTCGGTTGGTGCTGACGTTCGGCTGGCGGGCCGCTCGCACGCGACATTTGCGATCGGGCTCCGCAGTGACAATGGCCCAACGGCGCGAATCGTCGGGACGGCGGCAGCGACGGGTGGTCCTATCGGCGCTCACCAGGCATCGACACGGCTCGCCGTCGATTCGCTCGCACTCACGATCGGGGAAGACAAGTGGCGACTCGCTGCCGGATCACACGTCACGCGTGACAGCCTCGGCATCGGAATCGATTCGCTCGTGTTGGTCAATGGCGCTGGTGGACGCATTGGCGTCCGCGGCTCCGCTCCACAAACAGCGCCCGTGGCACTCGAGGTGGCAGCTGACAGCATCCGCCTCGCGGACCTCGGTGTACTCGTTCAGCTGCCGGCGGCGATGAGCGGCTTCGCATCGGCGCACGGACGCATTACCGGCACACGGGCGTCGCCGGACCTCCGATTCGACGCGCGACTGAGTCATCTGGGCTACGGCGGTATGCAGGTCGAGCGTGCGACGGCAAGCGGAGGCTATCGAGATCACAGCCTGGATATGTCGGTCGATTTGTTCCGCAACAATGTTGCGGCGCTGCATGCGACGATGGGCGTCCCGATGGCGCTCACGTTGTTCGACGCCCAACGACTGAGCGCTCCGATTCACGGCTCGATTCGCGCAGACAGCGCGGATCTCTCCGTGATCGAGATGCTGTCGCCGTCGTTGCAGAAAGGGTCGGGCCGCCTGACGGCGAATCTCGAGTACTCGCTGTCGCCGACTCACAAGTCAATCAACGGTCAGATCGCCGTGCAGAACGGTCAGGTGCTGGCGCAGAATCTCGGCATCACGCTTCGCGCGATCAACGGCGCGGTGCGTTTCGACGGTCGCAGTGACTCGGTGCGCATCGATTTGTCGGCGGCGAGTGGAACGGCGCCGGGTGCGCGTCTCGCGCTCCGCGGTAGCATCGGCTACGCCAAGTGGGACAATCCGCGTTTCAACCTCGCGCTCTACGCGCGCAACTTTCACGCGATCGAGCGGCGGTCGCTCGCATCGCTCGATGTCTCGACCGGAGCCGATTCGCTGCATCTCACGGGATCGATGGAGTCAGCGGCGCTCACCGGAACGGTTCGCGTAGACCGAGGCGAGGTATATCTGCCGGAGCGCGACATCCTGCGGAAACAAGTCGTCGATTTGAGCAGCGAGGGCATCTTCCAGATCGTGGACACGACCGATCTGCGCGCGCGCCAAATCGTTCCGGATGCGCCATCCCGACTCGTGGAAGGTCTACGATTGAATGACGTCCACGTCGTCCTTGGCGATGAAGTCTGGCTGCGCTCTCGTGAGGCAAACATCAAGCTGGGCGGGTTGCTCGACGTGAAGAGCGCGAGGAAAGAGAGCAACTTGACCGCGAGCCCACGCAACGGCTCAAAGGGTCCCGAGTATGGTCTCGCACTCGCTGGACAGCTAACGGCTGATCGCGGGACCTACACGCTCGATCTTGCACCCGCTCCAGTACAGCGTGAGTTCACCCTGCAGAGCGGAAAGATCACGTTCGACGGAACGCCTGACTTTAACCCATTGGTGGACATCACGGCGCAACACGCGGTCAAACGTTCGGGACAGCCAGACCTGATGATTCAGGTCCATCTTACCGGATACCTCTACCCGAATCCGTCGATCGACCTCGTGAGCACGAACGAGCCGTATCTGTCGCCGTCGGACTTGATCAGCTACCTCGTAACCGGTCAGCCGACGTACGCGCTCAACTCGGGTGACCTCAACGTCGTGCAGCAGGTGAGCAATGTCGTTGGGCCGACGCTCAGCTCCGTTGCCGAATCAACCCTGCGCCAGGCCGGGATTATCGGCTGGTTGAGCGATTTCTCCATCCAGACCGGCACGGCGCCAACGACGCTGCAGAACACGTCGCAGCAGAACTCGACGTTCAAGGACTATGTGTTCGGCGCGCGGCTGGGTGGTGAGAAGCAGCTCTCCAATAATCTCTTCTTCAACTTCAGTGCGGGGCTCTGTGCGCTGAATCGGGAGTATCTGGGTCCTGGCCAGACGGCACTGAACAATTTCGTGGATGCGTTAGGCAGTCACATCGAATACCGATTCAATCCGCGTCTCTCAATTCAGGCAGGGACGGATCCGCCGACGTCCGCCCTCTACTGTCGCAACAACTACTCCCTGGGCAGCGTCGTCGCGACACCCCGGCAATGGGGTCTGTCCGTCCTCAAGACCTGGCACTTCTAGACCTCGTGGAGCGCGCGCCTCGGACTATCAAGCGCGCTCTGCTCGTCGCGAACCCGGCGTCGCGCTTGGGCCGGCGACGTCTTCCGCGTGCACGCGCCGCGCTCGAAAAGGCCGACGTGCGCGTGGACGTTGCGTTCACTGAACGATCCGGCCACGCAACGGAAATCGTCACCGAGCGTTCCGCAAACTACGACGCGGTCTTCACTCTCGGCGGCGACGGAACCGCGATGGAGGCCGCGGGCGCCCTTGCGGGCACGATGCGGCCGTTAGGGGTCCTGGCCGGCGGCACCGGCAACCTTCTCGCGCGAGCGCTGGGCATCCCCCTCGACCCGCGACGCGCCGTACCTACCCTGCTCGACGGAGACGAGCTCCACATCGACCTGGGCCGGGTCACGAGCTGCGAACCGCCCCGTTATTTCGCGGTTGCGGCCGGGGTGGGCATCGATGCCGCCATGGTCGCCGAAACGCCATCGTGGCTCAAGCGTCGTTTGGGTGTACTCGCTTACACCATTACCGCCACGCGTGCGGCACTTCGGTCAGTTTTACGGCAAGAGTCTTTTCACGTGCGGCTCACGGTGGACGGCGAGGAGTTCGAAGCCGCGGCGGCTGCGGTCATGATCGCAAACTTCGGGGCGGTGCTCAGCGACCGAATCACCTTCGGTCCCGGCATCCGTTTCGACGACGGAGTACTCGATGCTTGCTTCTACTCACCGCGGAATTTGAGAGACGCCATGCGAATCATGTGGCGGCTGCTTCGTAAGAATTTCGCCTCGGACGCGGCCATGCTTTATCGAAGTGGCCGGCACATTCGCATCGAGACCAAGCCGCCGCGCATGGCACAGGCCGACGGCGAGCTACTTGGCATGACTCCGCTGGAGATCGAGGTCGAGCCATGCGCCGTACGACTGCTTGTGCCGAGGCAGCGCCCACCGAAGCACACCTGAGACGCGACGCACTGCATCCATACATGGCCAGCGTACTGATCATCGACGACGAGCAGGCGATCACCTCCGCTCTCGGGATGTACTTCGAGCGGTCCGGACACGAGGTGACTCGCGCCCACAATGGTGAGGAGGGAATCGCGGCCGTCAGGCGCGCGCATCCCGACCTCGTCCTCTTGGACATGCGCTTGCCGGACCTCAATGGGTTCGAGGTGCTCGAGCGACTCCGAGAGCACAATCCGGTCGTCATCATGATCACGGGTCATGGCGACGTGCCCGACGCGGTGCGCGCGATGCAAGCCGGTGCCGAGAGTTTTCTCACGAAGCCGATCGAGCTCGGTCATCTAGGCGCGGTGGCCTCGCGGGCACTCGAGAAGTCGCGTCTTCGGCAGATGAACCGGTATCTCGCCGATCGGCGCGGCCGGCTTCCCGCGACGGCGCTGCTCGGCACATCACCACCCATGCGCGAGCTTGCGCAGCAGATCGAGCTCCTCGCTCGGAGCGATCGAACGACGGTGCTGATCACCGGTGAAAGTGGCACGGGAAAAGGCTACGTCGCCGAGTCGATTCATCGCGCCAGCACCCGAGGCGAACGGCCGCTCGTGGAAATCAACTGTGCCGCACTATCGGGCACGACGCTAGACGCGGAGCTGTTCGGCCAGGAGCTCACGCCGAATAACGGCTCCGACACGCTGCGTCCCGGTCTGCTCGACATCGCCGAGGGCGGGAGCCTGTTCCTCGACGAGATCGGCGATCTGGATCCGTTGCTGCAGCCGAAGCTGTTGCGCGTGCTGGAGGGCAAGAGCTTTCGGCGATTGGGTGGCACGCGCGAGATGACGGCCGATGTCCGTCTGATTGCAGCAACGGGGAAGGATCTCGTCAGTGCCGTGACCGACGGACACTTCCGCGAGGATCTCTATTATCGGCTCAGTGTGATGCCGATCAATCTTCCGCCGCTCCGAGCGCGATCGCGCGAGGATCTGCTGGAGCTGATCGCCCGGCTCGTCGAGGAGCTGCGGCCGAATCTCGTGGACGCACCAACGGAGCTCGACGACGACGTACTTGAGCGTTTGCTCAAGTACTCCTGGCCGGGCAACATTCGCGAGCTGCGGAACGTGCTCGAGCGAGCGATGATCATGGCACGCGGCCTCGAGCGAGTGGGCGCGCTGCATCTGCCGATGGAGGTCCGCGATGCATCGGGTGTCGGCGTGGAGCATCACGTGCCGAGAACGCTCTCCGAAGTCGAACGCATCCACATCGATCGGACGCTTCGCGCGCACAACGCCAACCGGACGCGCGCGGCGCGAGAGCTGGGGATTTCCCGCGCGACGCTGATCAAGAAGATCAAGGAATATGGGCTCGAGAGGAACGAAGCACGCCCGATGAGGCAGCGGGCGATTGGCTGAAGTGGGTAGAGGGCGGTTGGCAGCGGGTAGAGGGTGACCCTGCGCCGCCGCTCACTACCCACTACCCACTACCCACTACCCACTACCCACTACCCACTACCCACTACCCACTACCCACTACCCACTACCCA
>DATEGN010000268.1:0-3126 GCA_035280125.1 Gemmatimonadaceae bacterium
AAGGAAGCCCGCGCGATGGCGCGCCGCGCCGCAGAAGCCGGAGACGATGGGACGAACGATTTGATCGTCAGCGACGTCATTCGTCGCAACGAACTTCAGGCGTGGTTCATAGCCGAACACGTCATGCATGTGGCCACTCGAGGCGACGTGAAGCGCGCCAAGATCGATACATCCGTGAGCACGGTTGACCGCATCGGTATCCGTCACGTCGACGTCGAGCGCACGACAGTGATTTCCGCGCAACCCTTCGCCGCGGTCGTGTCGAAACTAGCGGCGGCCATCGGCCATCCGGATATGTCGTCGTTCGCCCATGCCGTTGCGGCGGCACGGACGTCTGCCGATCTCGAAGGCGTTGTGAATGCGGTGATTGGCTCCGCAGGTCTGACGGAGATGGCGCGCTTCGACATCGGCGAGGTGCTTCGCAAGGAGTTGGGAGACGTCGCGCCGAAAGCGATGCGCCTCGTCATGGGCAATCCGCTGATCATGAAAGAAATGGTCAAGCACGTGCCCGATGCCGCGTCATATGCACCTGTCACGGTCTTGATCGACGAACGGCCGGACGGCGTGTACTTGTCCTACGACCTCATGGCGAGCTTGCTCGCGCCGTACGGAAACGCGGAGGCGTTGGCCGTCGCGCGGCAACTCGACGACAAGGTCATGGCGCTGTTGACCGCCGCAGCGGAGTGACCTCACGTGAGCGGGCACATTCATCGCCGCGGCGCTATCGGCCGTGCCTGGAGATGCTAAGCGGCAACTGGAAGTTCCCCGACGCGCGACCCGCGAGTTGACCGCGCGGGAGCGTACGCGTCCAGCGGAATCCACGTGCGTCAGTACGTGCGGGCCGAAGTGAGAGTTAGTGTTGTGTCAGAACTTTTATGAAGCGGCCTGTCAAGTTACCCGTCCACTTCGAGAGATCGGCGTTGGCTTCAGACACACTCCCAGTTAACGCGCGCCGTCGTTCAACCAGCGACAGGTACGGCGCGAACGGGTTCAACGAGCGGACAACGTCAAGCGCCTCTACCTCGCCAAGCGAGGTGGTTCACCCTTTTATGCGCGCTCGGTGTTGAAGGCGCTCTTCTGCGCCCGGCGCATGCGACGATTCGACGGAGGAGCGGCGCTGTCTGTGTCACGGCGTTCGCGAGCAGCCAGTTTCTGACGCGCGCTCGCCCCTCCAGCTTGACGACCTGTCGGTCAATGTCTATGCCGCTGGCTTCGCTACCGCCGTGTCTCGACGAGCCGATCGAATTTTATCCGGCTGATAATCGATTTCATCTCGCCACATCGCGTACAGAATGCGAGTCAGCCGGCGCGCCAATGCGACAATCGCGATATTCCTCCCGCGTCGACGCGCGATGGCCTGAGCCCAGGTCCGCAGCGCGGTCGCACGAGAATCCGATGATCGACAGATGCGCCAGGCGGCTTGGACCAACAACGCTCGAACGTAAGGATGCGCACTGCGCATGACACGACCTCGCTGTTGTTGCTCACCGGAGCTGTACTCGCGTGGCACGAGACCCAGATAACTCGTCACCTGGGCTGCACCGCGTCTGCCCTCAAAGCGATGCACGTTATCGAGCGCCGCGACAAAGGCCGTCGCCGTGATGGGCCCGACGCTCGGACATGTGGTCAGCCGCTTGACGACCGGGTCCTCCGCGACGAGGGCCGCAAAACGTTGGTCAGCGTCCGCCAGTTCCTTGTCGAGGAGCTGCATCACCGAACGCACGGGTCCGAGGCTCTCACTCACCGACGCCGGCAGATCCAACGCGGCGAGTCGCGTCAAAAATGTCTCGGTCGCCCCACCGGCAATCCGATAGCCTGTCGAGCGAGTGATCGCGCGCACCACCGAGATCAGCCGGGTTCGCGCGTCCAGCAGCTCGCGCCGAACATTCAGATGCCACTGCACCATCCGTTGGCGCGACGACCGACGATGGGCGCATCGATAAATCCCATGGCGACACGCCTCGGCAAGCGCCGCGACATCGCGACGATCGGTTTTCACGCGTCGGCTGCGATGGCCATACATCAAGCCGTAATTCGGATCAGCCACGATGACCTCGTGGCCCAACGTCTCGAGATGTTGCGCCACCCATTCACTCTCGGTGGAGGCTTCGATCAAAATCCGGGCGTGTGGACGTCCCCAGAAGAGTGCGGTCAGTCGATCACGCGTCGTGCGAATGCGCTGATCGATCATCTCCCCGCTCTCCGTCAGGATTCGCACCTGGCTTTCTTTCTTGTGCAGGTCGATGGCACCATACTCCATGGCTGGTCTCCTCTCTTGCGCCTCAGAGCGCGTCTTCGTAGCGTGGAGCGAAAGCTACCACCGCACGAAGGAGGCCAGCCGCTTCATCGTATCTGTGTCACATACCCCCCGAAACCCTGGGTCAACATCGTGATTTACGAGGAGACGCCGACGCATATCGATGTTGCGGGAAGTCGTTGATCGGAACTGCGTTGGTGGGATTTGATGTGCGTCAGCACGCGCGAGGAGAATCAATTTCCAAGCGTGCTCCTTCAGTCATCTCAGTTTCGAGTGCGCCAGAAGGGACGACTTCGAGCACCACACGAACTCGTGGATCGAGCGCTGGACCAAGGACGACGAGATCGCCGGCACGTGCCGCTCGTCCTGAGGACTTGGAGGAGCTTGGGCTCGCTTCCACCGCCGCTATCATTGCGAGACCGCGCCAGATTCGCCTGCCCTCGCCGGAAGGCGCCGCAAGGCGCCACACAGAGTGCCACAAAGGCGCGGCGGCGGAGGGCTTCATGGCGTCGCGCGTCGTTTTCAGAGTATTCTTGACGAGTCGGGGCGTAGCGCAGCCTGGTTAGCGCACCTGCCTTGGGTCAAGAGCCGGCGGAATCGTGGCAGGCTTTTTCGTGTGATCCGGCCAATTCCTCAGAGAATTCGAACACTTCACAACCGGTGATTCGCCCCGAATCGCCAGACGGCACCGCTGCGCACCACCAAATGTGCCACGCAGAGTGCCACACGTCTTGGAGCAGAGGAAGGCACTCGTGCTCCCGACATTCAAGGCGTCAACCCAACATAGCTACAGGACGGTCCCGAACGTTCACTTCCTCCCAGCATGGAAACCGCTGCCGCGAGTCAAAACTGCTGCGCAACGTGTTGCA
>DATEGN010000269.1:0-4269 GCA_035280125.1 Gemmatimonadaceae bacterium
GGCCGGATAATTGAAATCCTGGGTCGAGCCGTCCGTGAAGGTGAAGCGGGCACGAATGGGCTCGATTCCGCGCGCGTGGTTCGCATAGAGAACGCCGACCATCAGCGTGTCACCATGCTGCGCGGTGACGACCGAATCGATCGCCTGATCGAAGTGCGGGTTCTCGAAGTACCACTCACGGAAGTACCAATCGAGGCGCTTGCCGCTGACGTCTTCCATCGTTCGATAAAAATCAGTCGGCGTCGGGTGCTTGAATGCCCAGCGCTGGATGTACGTGCGGAACGCATCGTCAAATGCCGCCGGCCCAAGAATCTCCTGTCGCAACTGTTGGAGCGCGACGCTGGTTTTCACGTAAGCGTTCTCGCCTAGCAACTGCGGATTGATGCGATCGGGATTGATCTCGAGGGGCTCGTCGACATTGTGCTCCATGTACTGCGTGACGAGGTTGCGCTCCTCACCGGCGCGAGCCATCTGATCGCCCTTCTCGGGATACCGACGCGCCTCCGAGAATGTGTTGATAAAGGTGTTGAAGCCTTCATCCTGCCACATGTGCATCCGCTCATTTGATCCAACGATCATCGGGAACCACATATGGCCGATCTCGTGCGTTACGACATTGTACAGATCGTACTTGTCGTTGCTCTTCGCCTCCATCGCGACCATCGGGTACTCCATTCCGCTGATCGGTCCCTCGACCGCCGTGATCTGCGGGTACGGATACTGGAACCAGCGCTCTGAGTATTCCTGAATCGACGTCCGCGCCTGGTCGGCCGCGTCCTTCCACGGGTCGATCGCGGTCGGACGAAAAAAGGCTTGCGCCAGCGAGCCTTTGTAGCTCGACGCGTCCCACAGGTACTCGGGGGATGCCGCCCACACGACGTCGCGCACGTTCTTCGACGCGAACTTCCACGTCATCGTGCCTGTCTTGCGTGCGCGGGCGGCGCCACTCGTCAGGTCCTGCTGGGTAACGATATGAACCACCGTTGTATCGTGCGCCGCCTGAGCGAGCCGCGAGATCTGCGTTGGCGTCAGGACATCGTGAGCATTCTGTAATGTGCCCGTCGCGGCGACGATGTAGCCTGACGGCACCGTGACCTCGAGATTGTAATCGCCATACTCGAGATAGAACTCGCCCTGTCCCAGATACGGCTCGGTATTCCAGCCGCGAATGTCGTCGTAGACGTTGACCCGTGGGTACCATTGCGCGAGCTCATACAATGCCCCGTCGCGGCCCATGCGATCGGCGCCGTGCTCCGGAACGCTGAAATGCCACGCAGCGCTGATTGTCGCCGTATGACCCGGCGCGAGGGGCTCGGCGAGATCTGCTTTCATCACCGTGCCTTCGGTACGCAGCTTGAGCGCATGTCGTGCGCCCCTGCCGCCTGCCGACACCTCCTCGAAGCGATCGATGACGTCGCCGCCCTCGAAGTTCCGGGCGCCGAAGCGCGACTCGGCAGGGAAGACGTACGAGTTCAAGGAGTTCGACTTGAACGCGTTTTGCTCGACCTGGAACCAAATAAAACGCAGCGTGTCCGGCGAGTTGTTGGTGTAGCGCAGTGTCATCTCGCCCCGGAGCGACTTCGACGCGGTGTCGAGCGTCGCCTTGAGATCGTAGTCGGCCCGCTGCTGCCAGTATTTGGGGCCAGGAGCGCCAGAGCCGCTGCGGTATTCGTTTCCCGGCGGAAGATTGAGCGGCGCGAACATCGACGTGTCGCCGACGCCCGTGCTATCGAACATCGGCCGCGGCGGAGGCGCCTTAGCTGCTGACTGCCCAAACGCGCCTGTGACCGATACCGCGCTCATCGCGGCGGCGAGAAGCCCGCCCGCGATGCGGGCTCGTGTGACCTGTTGCATTTCGCTAATGAGAGTTTAGAGAAGACTGATCGGCGTCACGCAGGGGCGGCCGTGTCCGTCACCGGCCCCGCGCGAAAACAAACGCCGAGCGCGACCGCAGCAAGCGGCGCGCCTGCCAACCTTTTGTAAGCGAATACCCCTGATCGGGAAGGAAGGTCGCTCGCCTCGCTACAAAAGGCGGGCTCGAAGAGGGCAGATCTAAAACCCGGCTCTAGAGCCGTCTAAGCCCTCCTCTCGTAAACCCAGCTCTTCCCTGCACGATCGAATGCCATCACCTGATATGGATCCTTTTGGCCGCCCATTTCCATCCCCGGTGAGCCCGCCGGCATGCCGGGCACCGCAAGCCCGGCGAGCTTGGGCTTGGTTGTGAGCACCTTCCTCACCAAGGCAGCCGGCACATGTCCCTCGAAGGCGTAGCCGCCGGCGAGCGCGATATGGCAACTCCGAAGGGCGCTCGGGACGCCAGCGGTCGTCTTCACCTGCTCGAGCATGTCATCGCCGACATCGTGTGCGTCGACCGTGAAGCCGTTCGTCTTTATGTGACTCACCCAACTCGCGCAGCAGCCGCAACTCGCACTCTTGTAGATCGTGACGGTAGCAGCGCTCGGGGCGGCCAGCGCTCGGCGTGTGAGAGCCGAGGTAGCCAGGCCGGCGAGCGTGATCTGTAGCCAATCGCGGCGATTCATTGGTCGGGCATTGAAAGTGGGAGGATGAAAGATAGGACTTGCATGAGCACGCGTCAGGCTCAGGCTTTGCACCGAGGTCAGCCAAGCTTTCAACGGAGTAGTCGAGCATGGCTGACTCGAACGAACGCACGCCCACCAACCCGACAGCGCCCGAACGCGGGCGCTCCGCCGACTGGGCGACGCACGACGAATATTGGCGCGATAACTACGGCGATCGCCCGTATACCAAGGCCGACCGCGCGTACGAGCACTACCAACCAGCGTACAAGTACGGCCACGAGTCTTCGTTTTTCTACGGCGGCCGACCCTGGGACAACGAGGTCGAGACCGATTTGTCGCGCGGCTGGGAGCAAGCGCGTGGCGATTCGAATTGCAGCTGGGACGAGGTGAAGGACGCCGTCCGCGACGCGTACGAACGAACAAGGGTACACGCGACAGTGTAGGCGGCAGGTGCTAGGTGATAGGTGCTGGGTGTTAGCAACTGAGCTTTCCTTCTAACACCTGCCACCCTAGCACCTGCTAGACCACCCAGCACCGCGCTCTGGCGTTTGACGCGGTGCGGGTTTTTCATTCCCTCCCGCATGCCGTCTTCGTCAATTTCGCCGCCACGCGCCGATCGCGTCGCACTCGTCCTCGTCCAGGCAGGCGCGCTGGCCGTCGTCCTCGCGTCACTTCCGTACAAAGCCTTCGACCTCGATCGCTACTTCGTTCCGAAGGAGCTCGTCCTCCACATTGCCGCTGCTGGAGCGGCATTGTGCTGCCTTCTCCCAAGAGGGCGCCTATCACTCGCGCGAATCGACTGGCTGCTCATTGGCTATCTGGCATTGAGCACCGTTTCAGCGGTCTTCGCGAGCAATCGCTGGTTGTCCGCGCGAGCGCTCGCGATCTCGTTCTCGGGTGCGGCACTGTTCTGGGTTGGGCGAGTGCTCCGGCGCGGCGGGCTCGCGCGACCCGTGCTCTGGGCGCTCGGATTCGCTGGCGCTGTGGGCGCGGCCACGGCGTTGCTGCAAGCCTATGGCGTCACAACGGAGTTTTTCAGCCTGAATCGATCGCCCGGAGGAACATTCGGGAATCGTAATTTCATGGCGCATCTTGGCGCCATCGTCGCGCCGACGATCATCTATTGCGGCGTGACGACGCGCCGCTCGATCGGAACACTCTGCGCGGCGCTGCTGCTGGCTGTCGTGGCTTCGGCCGAGGTTCTCTCGCGAAGCCGCGCGGCATGGCTCGCATTGCTGGCGGCGGGGGTGCCCGTTGCGATCGTTGCCTACATGACACGCGCGCGCTGGAGTGGTCGCGAGACGTCCCAAAGACTCGTGCTGCTCGGCATCGTGACGGCGATTGGCGCTGTCGTTGCCCTCATCCTCCCGAACACGCTCGACTGGAACAGCAAGAATCCCTATCTCGACTCCGTGCGAGGGATGGTCAATTACCAGCAGGGCAGCGGCCGCGGGCGCCTCGTGCAGTACACGAATTCGCTCAGGATCATGGCGGACAATCCGATCCTCGGTGTCGGGCCAGGCAACTGGTCCGTCGAGTATCCTCGTTATGCAACACATGGTGACGCATCGCTCAGCAGTTTGGACGAAGGCATGACGTCGAATCCGTGGCCGAGCAGCGACTGGGTTGCCTTCGCGGCGGAGCGCGGTGCGCCGGCCACGGCGCTGCTCATCTTGATCTTCGTCGCCTTTCTGGGACTTGCGGCCTGGCACGCGCGTGTAGCGCACGG
>DATEGN010000270.1:0-2227 GCA_035280125.1 Gemmatimonadaceae bacterium
TCCCGCCGGGAAGAAAGTCGCGTTCGTCAGCACCGATCTCACGCACCCGACCGAGTTGTTTATCGCGAATACCGACGGCAGCAATGAAAGAAAGCTCACGAGCTTCAACGCGAAAATCGATAACGAGGTTGCCTGGTCCGATGCCGACCGCTTCACGTATCCGTCCGTGGGAGGACTCGAGATCGAGGGCTGGCTGATGAAGCCGTACGGCTATCAGCCGGGCAAGAAATATCCGCTCGTGCTCTACATTCACGGTGGACCGCATTCCGCGTACGGCGAAAACTGGTTCGACGAATTCCAGAATCTCGCGGCGGCCGGGATGTTCGTGCTCTTCACGAATCCGCGAGGATCGAGCGGGTATGGCGCGGACTTCACCTTCAGCACGCGTGGCCGGTGGGGTGCCGAAGATTATCAAGATCTAATGAAGGCGGTGGACATCGCCGCGAAGCGCCCCGATGTGGACTCGACCCGCATGGGCGTCACCGGCGGTTCGTACGGCGGCTTCATGACGGCATGGGTCGAGACGAAGACGAGCCGGTTCAAGGCTGCAGAAGCCGATCGCATGATCAGTGAGTGGACCTACTGGTACGGTGCTTCCGACGCACAGGGACTCACCGAGTTCGAGTTCTACGGCAAGCCGTGGGACAACTTCGCGATGTACGACACGCTCTCGCCGATTCGTCACGTGTCGAAGGTGAAGACGCCCACGCTGCTCGTTCAGTCCGAGGATGACTTCCGAACGCCGATCGGTAACGCGGAGCTGTGGTTCATGGCGCTCAAGAAACAAGGCGTACCGGTCGAGCTGGTTCGGTATCCTCGGTCGACGCACGAGCTGTCTCGCTCCGGCGAGCCCTGGCTGCTCGTGGATCGCCTTGGACGGCTGCGGCAGTGGTTCACGTATTGGCTGACGGAGAAGCCTTCGGCGACGGCCGACCGCTAGAGAACTGGCCTGGGCTGCGTGCATGGGGTGTGCATGGATAGGTGCTCGGTGCTAGAAGAGAGCGGAGTCGCTAGCACCTAGCACCTGGCACCTCCCTCAACCGCATTTGAATGCTTCGAATTAGTCTTTGCTTTTTGGTGGCAATCCTCGCGGCCTGTCGAGAAGGATCCGCGGAGAACGCAGGCGGGGACGTTGCGCTCCACGAGAAATCGTACGTCCGCGCGATTGCCGCGGACACGACTCTCGCTGCTGCCCAGCGTGCGCTCGACGCGGGACATGCATGGCGCGCGACTCGTCTGCTCGCACCCGTTCTGCGCGATGCGGCGCGTCGAACACCAGCGGCGGTGATGCTCGCGGCTCGTGCCGCGGCGGGATGGGAGGGGTGGAACGAGGTCGATCGACTTTTGCGGGGCCAGCCGTGGGTCGCAACGGAGTTCGCAGGCGCTGGCTACGAGCTGCTGGCGCGGAGCGCATTGGAGCAAGGGAAGGATACGGTTGCGGCGGCGTCCTATGCGGATTCGGCAGTACGGCGAGCGAGTGATCCACGAGCGCGAGCCACGCGTACCGTGCTCCTCGCGCGCGCCCTCGATCGCTTGAATCAGCGCGACAGCGCGCGCGCCACCTACGAGCGCGCGAGCCAGCAATTGCCTGATCTCCACGATTGGCTGACGCTCCGAGCGGCCGGTGTAACCGATGACTCGGCGGCGCGCGCACGGTTGTTCGCGACGGTGCGCAACGGAGCGGCGCGAGAGCGCATCGGGTGGACGGACGCGCTCGCGCGGGAGCGCGCGGGAGACCTCCTGGGCGCGGCAACTCGCTACGAACGATTGGGTGCGATGGCGAGCGCCTTCCGTCTCCGTCTGGGACCGACAGCTGACAGCAGCTCGCGTGCGGCGATTCGCGATAGCGTCGTCAGGTACATCCAGATGAAGGGAGGGACTGCAGAGGCCCGACTCGCCGTCGAGGTGCTCGATCACGCGTTTCCCTCGCTTACGCCAGACGAAGAGTTGATCGTCGCGCGAAGCGCCAACGTGTCGGGACCGGTCGCCCGAGGGCTCTCGGGATACGCAAAGGGTCTGGCGTCGCCGCAAGCGACGGCCAAGGATCGGCTCGACTACGGTGAGCTACTCATCAAAGCGGGGAAGTATCGGGAGGCGCCAGCCGTGCTTCAGCAAGTGCGCGCGCCAGACAACCTCGCGGCGCAGGCTGGGTATCAGCGCGGGCGGGCGCTCTTGTTAGGCGGCGATGGCTCCGCGGCACGTACGGCGCTGCGCGCCGTTGCCGAAG
>DATEGN010000271.1:0-8525 GCA_035280125.1 Gemmatimonadaceae bacterium
CAGGAGTTCGGCGAAGCGTAACCGCTTCTGTCATCCCGGGCGCAGCGAGGGATCTGCTTTTCTTGTGTGAGCAGTGAGTCGTGCAAGCGCGAATCGAGGAGATTTACCGTACTGACTCGCGACGAGTCCTCGCGACGCTCATCCGCCTTCTCGGCGACTTCGATCTCGCCGAGGAGGCGTTGCACGATGCCTTCATGGCCGCGCTCGAGCGCTGGCCTAACGAGGGTGTTCCGCGTAATCCACGCGCTTGGCTCGTTTCGACGGGCCGCTTCAAGGCAATCGATCGCGTGCGCCGTCGCGCCAGCTTCGACGCGGCGGTGTCGCGCTTCGCCGAGGACCAGGATCACTCGACGGCCGAACAGCTCGGCGTCGAAGACGAAGACGTCCCCGACGATCGGCTCCGGCTGCTTTTCACGTGCTGTCACCCGGCACTCAGCCCAGACGCACAGATCGCGCTCACCTTGCGCGAGATCTGCGGCCTAACGACGGAAGAAGTCGCGCACGCCTTTCTCACGCCCGCGCCGACGATCGCGCAACGTATTGTGCGCGCCAAGGCGAAGATCCGCGACGCGCGCATCCCGTACGAAATCCCGTCCCGCGCCGATCTGCCCGCGCGGCTCGATAGCGTGCTGCACGTGACCTATCTCGTGTTCAACGAGGGTTATCTCGCCTCGTCAGGCAGCACGCTCACGCGGCCGGATCTCTCGTGCGAGGCGATGCGACTCGCCCGCTTGACCCTCGAGTTGCTTCCCGATCCCGAAGTGATGGGTCTCCTGGCGTTGATGCTCCTGCACGAATCGCGGCGGGCGGCGCGCACGACGACCGACGGCGAGGTGGTTTTGCTCGAGGAGCAGGATCGGTCGCTCTGGAATCGCGAGCAGATCGCGGAAGGCATCGCGCTCGTCGAGCAGGCGCTTTTGTCGCGCCGCGTCGGTCCGTATTCGCTGCAGGCGGCGATTGCCGCGGTGCACGCCGAATCGGCCAACGCAGCCGCAACGGATTGGCGGCAGATCGTCGGACTCTACGATGTGTTGATGCGTGTCGATTCGTCGCCGGTGATCGAGCTCAATCGCGCGGCGGCGGTGGCGATGCGCGATGGTCCGGCTGCGGGGCTGGAACTGATCGACGCGCTGCTCGCGCGCGGCGAGCTGACGACGTATCTGCATGCACATTCGGCCCGCGCCGACCTTCTTCGTCGCCTGGGCCGCGTTGACGGCTCGATCGCCGCGTACGAGCAAGCGGCCGCGCTCGCGACGCAGGAACCCGAGCGCCGCTTTCTGGCCCGAAGAATCGAAGAGTTACGCAAGTTGTCATCCTCAGTCGGCCCACTGTCACCCTCAGTCGGCCCGCTGTCACCCTGAGCGAAGCGAAGGGTCTACTGTCACTGGTTCGAACTGAGCCACTGGATCGGCTAGATCTTTCGCTTCGCTCAGTATGAGAGTGCGTTGCCGCGTTCGTCCCTGGCTCGTCGTCAGGCGATGCGTCGACTAGCCTCCGATCTTCGCTCCGCCACCCGATCTCTTGCGAGGGCACCGCTCTTCAGCGCGGTCGCGATCGTGTCGCTCGGCCTCGCGCTGGCGCTCAACACGACGATGTTCGCGCTCGCCGACTCCGTCCTCCATCCGGTGGTTCCGTACGCGAACGCTGACCGGATCGTGATACCATGGTTTCGCGGGGGCGACTTCAAACACCCTCTGCCCGCAGATGTAATCCCTCGCGCAATTCGTGACGGCACGCAGTCGTACGAAGCGATCACCGACTACTGGAGTGTTCGGGGGCTCGTGCAGACTGCCCATTCCGCCGAGGAGGATATGGCGCTTGGCGTCTCTCCGGAGTTCTTCGCCTTATTTGGTGTGCATGCTTGGGTCGGTCGGCTCTTTGACAGGTCCGACGCCGGCGCGACCAGTACTCCGGGCGCTGTGATCAGCTTTCGGATGTGGAATCATCTCTTCGCGGGACGGCCGCTGAGCGAGTCGCTGACGCTCGACGTCGGCCTGCATCGATATACGGTCATCGGCGTATTGCCGCGGGGAGTCCATCCACCACGTGGCTCCGTCGATATCTGGCTGCCAATCGACGCTGTTCCGTCGGACTCGACGATCCAGCGATTCGGACCATCGGAAGTCATGCGTCTCAAGCCCGGCGTGTCACTCAATGCCGCCGAGGCCGAGCTCTCCGTCGTTGCCGCGCGCCTAACGGCAGAACTGACGCCAAAGCACCCCCTGTCGGCGCGGGTGGTGCCCATCGGACTCTATTTCTGGGCCCCGCAAAGCGTCTTCCCCTCGTTCATCCTCGGCACCGTTGCGATGGTGCTCATCATCGCCTGCGCCAATCTGGGCACGATGATGATCGCGCGCGGCATCGCACGCCGTCGACAGACAGCGATCCGGATTGCACTCGGAGCGAGTGGTCGGGATGTCGTGAGCCAAGTGCTCAGCGAGTGCGCGGTCGTCGTCGCCGGTGGCATCGCAGTCGGTTTGCTGCTCACGCTCTGGTCGCTCCGCGTTCTTCCACACTTCGCCATTCCGTGGGTGCCACAACTCGGTGATCTCGATCCCAGGCCCAGCTGGCGGGTTTTCACTTTCGCCCTGGCGGCCGCCGTCGCGACGATCGTCTTTGCCGGCGCGATTCCCGCTCTGCGTGCCGCGGCAACCGATCCCGCCGAACCGTTGAAAGAAGCGTCCGGTACAACGACAGGACGCATCCGAGATCGTTACAATCCACTCATCGTGCTCGAGGTTGCGCTGTCGACGTCGCTCCTGATGTGCTCGGGACTGTTCGTGCTCATCGCGTTCAATCTCGCGTCGTTCGATTTTCGCTATGACGCGAAGCACCTCGTTGTCGCCGACATAAATCCGACATTTCACCAGGTTCTGAACGACCGGGTTTCGCGGTTCTACGACGATCTCATCGCAAGAGGACGCGCCCTGCCACGCGCAGTCAGCGCCGCCACGCATCACTACGCCTCGCCCGACGGCCCGACGGTCGTCGCCGAGGAGGACAAGAGCGGCGATACGTGGATGAACTTGCGATCCTATGCGGTCGTCAGCCCCGATTTCCTCCGAACGTTCAGCATTCGCGTCGTCCGTGGCCGTGACTTCGAGGCTGGCGATGCCCGAGGGTCTGAACCGGTCGTGATCGTAGACGAAAATGCCGCCAAGCGTCTCTGGCCTGATGTGCCGAATCCGGTGGGTCGGATGATCAAGCTCGGTAGCAAGGAGCGTCCGGCGCCGTGGCTGCGTGTCATCGGCGTCGCCGAGGCGGTGGAGTATATGCCGCGCACCGACTACTACTTGCCGCCGGAGCCAATGATCTACGCGGTGGTACCTAACGACCCGGGCCGTTATCGACAGCTCGTGGTGCGCGGCGCCGGCACCGATGGGCTGCCGGGGCGAACCGCGCTCGTGCTCGATCTACGTCGCGAGCTGCAGGTGGCGATGGCCGGCGCTAATGGCATTCAGGTATATCCCTGGCTGGACCATTACGAGAGCCAACGGACGGAGAGCACCTTCGCCGCGTCGTTGTTCGGCTCATTCGCGGCTTTCGGCCTCCTCCTCTGCGCCGTCGGTCTCTACGGCGTGCTTGCCTATGCCGTCAGCCGGCGGCTGCGCGAGTTTGCCGTGCGCATCGCGTTAGGCGCTCGGCGACGCGATGTCGCGCGCCTCGTCGTACACGATGCCGCGGTCACTGCCCTTGCCGGCGTTGCCATCGGTGCTTTCGTCGCGCTCTACGTGACGCGCGCGCTGATGGATCAAGTCGTCATGATCGACTACGCCCACGCGATCGCGCTCGTGGCGGCCGAGGCGATTCTCTTCGCGGTGGCGTTCGTCGCCGCCCTGGGACCCGTCCGTCAAGCTGCTAAAGCCGATCCGATCGAGATCCTCCGCGCGACCTGAACGTTATCCCGGTTCCCGCTCAGCGGCGCCGCGAAACCGTGACTCGATGCGCGTGTCGGGAACAAGCCAGATCAAGGCGACGCAGACATAGAGCGCATCCGATATGGTCGGATGTACGAATGCGAGCGGAATCGCCGCGACGTAGAAGAGCAGCGATAGCTTGCCCTTTCGATCCGACCCGATCGCTTCAGCCAGGCGCGCATTCTTTCCCGAGTGCGCGGCGAGAATCGTTCGTAAGAGGATCGTATACGCGATCGCGCTCAGCAGGAGCACGATCCCGTACACCGCCGTCGGCACCGCGGCATTGCGCGAATCGTCCATCCAGCCCGTCGCGAAGGGAATGAGCGACAGCCAAAAGAGCAAGTGCAGATTAGCCCAGAGCGTCGCACCATTGATCTGCTCCGTGGCTTGCAACATGTGATGATGGTTGTTCCAGTAAATGCCCAGAAACACGAAGCTCAGCAGATACGTGAGCAGCGAAGGTATGGATCCGCCCAGCGCGCTCCAGTCGTTGCCGTGAGGGGCGTGCAGCTCGAGCACCATGATCGTGATGAGAATCGCGATCACACCATCGCTGAACGCCTCGAGCCTCGTTTTGCGCAATGAGTACTCCGTTACTTGTTAGGTACGCTCGGCGCGCGTGCCACGGCGCGCCGAACAAGGAGTGACTGCACGACGCCGACGACGTTCGACGCGACCCAGTACAACCCAAGGCCCGCGCTCAGCCGCCAGGCGACGAGAAAGGTGACGCCGGCTGCAAGAGCTCCCCCGACGCGTGACGACGTCGATGACGGTCCGGCCACGACCGCTGCTCCTGCCAGCCCTGCCGCCACCGACGCGACGAGTGCGTCGGGCCGACTGAGATCTCTAATCCATAGGAAGTGTGCGGCACGCCGCGCGCTCCCGGCGATGGTCTGATAGATGCCGGAGCCGATCGGCATCTGAACGACCGCTCCGAGCAGCGTCCCCTTGGGCGCGAGTCCAAGCCCGTGTTCAGCGCGAAGCTTCTGCTCCGCGACTGCCAGCGCGACGCGGTCTTTTCGATGTCTCTTGCGTAGCACCTCCAGCGCGGGCGTGAGCTTCCGAATAGCGATTCCATACTCGTGCGCGCGCACCGCCAATCGAAGCGTCAATGGCAGTAGCGCCAGTCGAATGATGAGAGAAAGGATCACAATACCGCCGCCGAGACTGCCGCCGCACACGTGGGCGAAGGCAAAGAGCACGACGCGCAACAGCTCGAGAAACAAGGACCAGAGCAGCATAGCCGGCCTCCGATGCGATGAGTCAACCTACGTCACAAGGCATCATTTTTCTGCACGGGTGTTGATTTGCGATACTGGCAATGGTATTGCAGTCGCCGGCGACGTCCGCCGCCGGCCGCGGCCAAACTCAACCCCTAGGCCATCTGCCCATAACCACTAGAACATCGGGGTCTTCAGGCTTTGTAGTGGGTAAAGATTATTTCCATTTCGACCGAGGAGTCGCGCGCGCGTGAGCGGAGTGGAGATACGATGGACGACAAAACGGAAGGCTGTCGCCGCCCGCACCATGACCGATTCGATTCGATTTCTTGCCGTAGCCGGCGGCATCATGACCGAATCGATTTGATTTGTTGCTGGAGAAAAGCGATCTGCTCGCGTCCACTTTTGTGATGCGAGCGGCGACGGCGATGCGCTGAGGGGAACGAGGGGAATCATCATCGGCGCGGAAGGAGAAATGAGCGGAGACGACGCCGCGGTCACCGGAGCACGATGAGCCCTTATCGGACGAGCTGTCACTCCTCGCGGACCGAGGCGCGCGGTCATCGATCGCCGCAGTGACGCGGCCGGAGCGGCTGTCACCGTCAGCGGATGGCGAGCAAGGCTCAGCGATCGACGTCGGAAGGCGACGTGAACGTCTCGCCGAACGATCGGCGGAACGGTGATTGCCCGTGGTCCCCTGCGCGGGGCTGGCGGAACGCGTGTCGAGGTCGCAGGAAACCGTTCCCGTGCCAGCGGACGGCGTTCGAGCGCGACGGAATTTTGGTTGCGGTTCGCGCGGACGTGCTCCCGGCGTCGCCTAAACGTGTTTCCGTGGCAGCGGACGCGGTTTTCTGGTGGCCGAAGGCGCCGGTCGAATCGAGCGGAAGGAGTTCCGCGTCGGCGGAACACGCGCTCATGTGAGCTCACCGATCGTTTTGTCCGCGGAACAAGCGTTCGTGTCGTGGGAACTCGCGCGGCGTGAGGAGAAACGCGCGTCACGAGACTCGGAGCCCGCGTTGCAGCGAGGGGAGCAGCCGTCACGGTCAGCGGACGGCGCGTACTCGTGACCGGACCGCGGGGCATCGCGAGCGGACGGCGCGCACTGGTGACCGGACCGCGGCGCATCGCCGACGGAACGCCCGGGGATGCCGCCGGACGCGTAGGTGTTTGTTCGTGCACCGGCGATCCCGGCGCTGGTCCGATACATCGTGCGGTCGTCGCCTGGGATCGTCTCGTGAGGAGACCATATCACGGTGAACAACCCACTCGATTCCCGGAAGACCCGAACATCGTAATCCGCTCGTCGACGCCTGGGCGGATTGGCTCGATCACTCCGCGGCGAAAAGCGCCTTGGTTTTGACGACAGCGTTGACGAGCGCTTCGACGTCGGCGTCATCGTTGTAGACGTAGAACGAAGCGCGCGCCGTCGCAGGGACGGAGAGGCGGCGCATCAGCGGTTGTGCGCAATGATGACCCGCTCGCACGCAAACGCGTTCGCCGTCGAGAATCGTGGCGATATCGTGCGGGTGCACGCCCTCGAGCGTGAAGGAGACGACGCCGCTTCGCTCTGACACATCCTCTGGCCCATAGAGAGTTATCCCGTCAATCGCCGCCAGTGTTGCGGTCGTGCGCTCGAGCAGGGCCAGTTCATGCGCACGGACGTTGTCCATGCCTAACGAATCGAGATAGGCGCAGGCGGCGGCGAGTCCGACGGCGTCGGCAACGTTCGGCGTCCCCGCCTCGAACTTGTGCGGCAGCACGTTCCATGTCGTCTCCTCGTCACCCACGACCTCGATCATGTCACCGCCCATTTGATAGGGCGACATGCTCTCGAGGAGCGTCCGCCGACCAACGAGGCCGCCAATTCCCATCGGGCCGAGCATCTTGTGGCCGCTGAACGCGTAAAAGTCGACGTCGGCGAGCTCGGGCCCGTCGAGGGCGAGCTGGAGGTGCGGCGCCGCCTGCGCTCCATCGCAGACGACGATGGCGTCTCGCGACGCGCGTCGCCGGGCGAGCGCGACGATATCGGAAACCGGATTGAGCGTGCCGAGCGCGTTCGAGACGTGGTTGAACGCAACGATCCGTGTGCGCGGCGTGATGAGCCTCTCGAGCTCCTCGAGATCGAGCCGGCCGTCAGTCGTTAGGCCGCAGATCCTGAGCTTCGCGCCGCGCCGCAGCGCGAGCTGCTGCCAGGGAACGAAGTTGGCGTGGTGCTCGAGCGCCGTGACGACGATGTCGTCGCCGCGAGCGAGATGGTCCATGCCCCACGCCGTCGCGACAAGGTTGAGCGCTTCGGTCGTGCCACGCGTGAAGACGAGACGCGTCGGTTCGTCCACGCCGAGGAAGCGAGCGATCTGCGCGCGAGCTTCGTGGTAGCGATCGGTGGCGCGAACGGAGAGCTCGTAAGCGCCGCGGTGCGGGTTGGCATTGTCCTGCTCGTAGAATGCTCGAAGAGCATCGAGCACGACTCGAGGCTTCTGCGACGTGGCGGCGGAGTCGAGGTAGTGCAGTGAAGGGTTGGCGGCGAGGAGTGGGAAATCGCTTCGCGGCGCAAGACTCTGGGGGGGACGGGGAACGGGGAACGGGGAACGGTTGCTGTTCCCGGTTCCCTGTCCCCTGTTCGCCGTTCCCCGATTTGCACTCACGGTTTCTTCCCTCCGACGAGCACTTTCCCGTCTTCCACGCGCACCTCATACACCGACACCGGATCGATCGCCGGCCCTCGCCGCACCTCACCCGTCAGGCAGGAATACCGCGCGCCGTGCCACACGCACTCGATGGTCCCGTCGTTTGACAACGTCCCGTCCGACAGCGGAAACTCCGCGTGCGTGCACACATTGTGAACCGCACCGATGCGCCCGTGATAGTTGAACAGGCATACCTCATCGCCAGTCGCGGTCCGCACCCCAAGCAGCGATCCCTCGGGAACATCCGCCTCGTCGGCCACGACCTCGAGCTCTTCGCCCTCGTCCCGCGTCTCGCCGACGGTCACTCCTGATTCTCCTCGCTCGTATCACCGTCGCCATGCAATGCCGATCGCAGCGCGTGCCAAGCCATACTCGCGCACTTCACGCGAATCGGAAACCGTGACACGCCACCTAACGCGCGCAGCGACCCAAGTGCCTTTTTCGCTTCGGCGTCAGCCTCGACGTCGAGCTTGCCGGTGACGAGCTTGTGAAAGCGCTCGAATAGCGCGTCTGCCTCCGAGCGTGTTTTTCCCTTCACCGCCTCGGTCATCAACGACGCCGACGCGCGCGAGATCGCGCATCCACTGCCCTGAAAACTCGCATCCGTCACTCGATCGCCGTCGAGCTTGAGCCACAACGTGAGCGCGTCCCCGCAAAGTGGATTTCGTCCTTCGACGACGCGGTCCGCTCCCTTCATCACG
>DATEGN010000272.1:0-9290 GCA_035280125.1 Gemmatimonadaceae bacterium
TCCGACAGGAGCTCGTCGGTGGTCGTCTCGAACGGCGTCGCACGAAGAGGAGACGGAGGCTGATCCAATCGCGCGCCATTGGATTCGAGCACCTGCCGTGCCGCTGCACGTGCCTCGAGCGCGGCGGGACCGCGGACCTCATAGCCGCGATCCTCCCACGTCGTGCTCGAGTAATGCTCGCCGATGCCGATGCCGGCGATGAGCAACGCACCCACGTACGGCGCGGCCTCGGTCACGTCGTAGAACACCAGCTTGCGGTGGTCGCGCATGACGTTGTCCGCAGTGAAGGGCAACGTGGGAATGATGTGGCGGCTACGGAATGAGAAGTCGCTTGGCAGCGTGACGTTGACAGCGACGCGCACCACCTTGCGCAGCCACTTCTCACCGCCCTGCGTCGCTGCCTCGCGCTGCAATCGACGTGACCGGGTGACCGCGGCGCGCAGGTCGGCGAGGCGCGTGCGCAAATGCGCCGCTTGTGTTGCCTCGCTGGACTTCAGACGAACCGTCGCGGCAAGTGGGTTTTCGAGAATGCTCATCCACAGCGCGCCGTCGCGGCCGTGATAATAGAAGGCATCGAGAAAGATGATGTAGCGCGGCAGCGTCCCCGTCGAATCGTATCGCGACACCGCCGCCGTCAATGCCGGCAAATAGGCGTCCGCCACCATGGTGTAGGCGATCTCATCGAGCGCGCCAGTATCTCGGCGTCCCGTGAAATCATGCGTCCAGAGCACGTGGTATGAGCGCGCGGCGATGATCGAACGCGCGATCTCGAGCGGGAGATCCGCGGTGCGGAGGTATCGCAACGCGTTATGGTCAGTGAATGCATGGCCGACGGCGCCCGCGAGAAGCGAGTCGACCTGCTCCTGACTGTCGTAATCGTCGGATGCGAGCGCGAGCTGTAACGGCAGCCAGACGAGCCGCGAATCCTGCCACTGATGCAGGATCTCTCGACATTGACCGCGCAGCACATCGAGCCATCGGCCATAGACCGTGTTCACCCGAGACTGCTGTGCCGGAGAAAGCGAAACGGAGTCGCGAATCCAGCGTGCGAAATCCGTTCGTGCGTTTGCGACGAGCCCATCGACGCGACAGCCGTCTTTCAACTGTCCGAACAATGCGTTGTAGGGCAGGATCACCTTCTCCACCGCGCCACGACGCGCGCGCTCGGCGATCTGATTGCCATGAGTGTTATCCGTGTCCCCAACGGCGAGAGCGAAAGATCGCCGGAGCGCGGCGTCGTATCGCCGCATCACCGCGTCGAATGTTCCTTCGCCGGCTTTTGAAGTTGTTAATACCTGCTCATCGTCGCGCGAGTACAAGTTTGTGTAAACTCGAATGAGCGATGCGGCCTGCGCGACGGTAGCGAGCGCGCGCTCGGTCGAGTCAGAGAGCGGCACGCGTGCTTGGCCAATTGTCTCAGCCGTCCGAGCGGGGAGGGAGGCCGATGTTTGTCGAGGGCGTGTGCGACCCGCGAAGGGCTGGAAAAGAGGAACGTTGACGCCAACCGCGAATGTCCGCCGCGAACCAGGGAGCCAGTCGAGGCGGAGCATTGTCCCGGATCCAACGAGGCCCCCGCGCCGGACCGCGGTTTGAAAGCTCAGAATCGGAGCGACACCGTGCGCGTCCTGCCAATCGAGGCCCGCTCCTATCCCCAGTGCCGGCGTTCTCGCCTGGATCCGCAACGACCCGAGGGTGGCATCGCCGCTTCGCTGGAGTGCCGCCTCCGCGGATGCGCCAAGGACGCCGGAAATCGGATTCAGGATTGGACGATAGATGCCGGCGACGGCGTTGGCTCCCGCGTCAGAGCGCGCCTTGAGCCACGATAGCGACGCATACGGCTGCCACTGCGGTGGCTGGCCCATCGAAAAGACGGGTTGTGCGGGGAGGCCGACACTCTCCTGAGCACGTGTGTCGGTCGCACCGAGCGAGATCGCTAAAAGGCAGACGAGTGGATAGCGCACTCGTCTGCCCCAACGAAAGAATCACGCCGCTAGCTCGACTTTAGCGCCCGGTCAGTGCCGTCGTGAGCGTGATGTTGCGAAACTCGATCGGACCGTGGTCGCCCTGGAGAAGCAGTGGGCCTGGCTCGCCCTCCTTGCTATCGATTGCGCCACCAGTGATGCCGGGAATCTCCTGATCGCAGATCACGTGCTTTCCATTCGCGACGACATTCACCAGTCGCCCCACGAGCGTGATGTCGAACGACTGCCACTCGTTTGGTCCCTTCGTGGAAGGCTGATTCGGAGCAATGAAGCCATACACACCGCTGAATTGATCCTTTGGAGATGAGAGCGCCTCGTCGTCCTCGATTTGCACTTCGTGTCGGCCGTGGAGATACACACCGCTGTTGCTGCCAGCAGGGTATCTGAACTCGATATGCAGCTTGAAGTCGCCGATCGTCATGTCGGAGACGATGTTCGCGCCGGAGTGCGGGCTGCGCAGAATGCCGTTCACTACCACCCACTGGTTCTTCTCGCCGCCCACGGCATGCCATCCACCCAGATCGTTGCCATGAATGAGATGAATCACCGGGCCCCAGCGCGGTGTGTGCTCGCGACGCAGCGCAGGCGCCCGCACGCCGCTCCACTCGAATCGCTTGCCGTCGGGAAACGTCATGTTCCCCGTGAGTCGATCTCCCGTGAGCCGGCCATCGACGACCAGGTCCGCCTCGCCATCCTCCCACTGCGGCGGAATCGCGAAGTGGAACGAGTCGCTCTGCACCATCACCCGAGCGATCGGTCGCGCGCTGCCAACGATCCCGACGAACCGGCCAACGACGATGCCCCGACCGGAGGGCTCGAGCTCGAGCCATGATGGGCGCTCACCAGTCGGTGTGCGGATGGTGATGTCCCAGCGGCCCATCAGCGGATTGCCCGCGGCCGAGACCAGGCTCGCTCTCCTGCTCACTGGCGATATCGACGGAACGAGAAGGGCGAGGAGGACAGCGCTGTGTCGCAACATTCGAGCGTTTCTCCGGAGTGATCATCGTTAGTCGTTAGGCCGGCACTTCTTGTTTGTGCCGCGGCGCGAATATGATGCAGCGGGTTTTCTTTGGGGAGGGCGGGGAAGCACCATTCCACCGCCTTAGCGATATGAGGGGCCGAAAACCGTCGGCCGACTGCTATCGAGGGAGCGCTTCTTGCAACCGGCAACGTTTCTGTGTCGTGGCCCGCGGCCGTCCGTGAGCCACCACGAGTTTAGTAGCCGCTCACGCAACGGACCCGCTTAGGAGGCCCACCCCATGAACGCGTCACCCAGATTCCTTACGGCGCTGGCTGTCGCCGCATTCGCGGTCGCGGCATGCAAATCGAGAAGCGAGAGCTACGGCAGCGTTGACACCACGCACCCGGCGGCGTCGAGCACCGACACCGCGCATGCCGCGGCGCCCGCCCCGGCACCGGCGGCACCCACGCTCACCGACGCGAACATCGTCGCCATTCTCGACTTCGCGAATGAATCGGATAGCGCCATGGGCGCGCTCGCGGTGAAGAGGGCCAAGAGCGCTGACGTGAAGAAGTTCGCCCGTCTCATGATGGGGGAGCATCATATGCTCCGCGTACAGGGACAACAGCTCGCGAAGAAGCTCAACGTGACACCGCAGCCGCCGGCAAACTTCGATATGCCTGACAAGCAGAAGGCAGCGATGAGTGACCTCGAGTCCAAGAGCGGTGCGGACTTCGACAAGGCGTACATCGATCACGAGGTCCAATTCCATCAGGACGTGATCGCGGCCGCGCAGCAGGGTGAGGCCGCCACGCAGACCCCGGAGCTGAAGGCGCTCATCCAGAAGGCCGCGCCCACGCTGCAAAAGCATCTCGACATGGCGAAACAGATCCAGACGAAGCAGAGCGGCACTGCTTGACGGCCGGAGGGGCTAGGGGTTAGGGGCGTAGGGGCTAGGGACCGGGCGTAGCGACCCAATCGCTAGTCCCCTGCCTCTGGCCCCTTTCCTATTTGCCCCCGACATCTTTCAGTCGCGCCATTCGCTGCCGCACCTCCTGCACGTTCGGCTGCACCTCCGGATCGGCGTTTTTCCAGAGATCGATGAAGGCGAGATAGTTCGTTGCGGCGCGCTGCGTGTCGCCTTTCGCTTCGTACAATTCGCCAAGCCGCTTGCGCACGGCCGCAAGATACGTCGCGTCGATTCCACTGCGCCCGGAGTACGGCATCGACAGATACCGCTCCCAGTGCACGATCGCCGAGTCGGGAATATTAGCAAGATCATACGCCCTTCCGACCCGCACCTCGACGCAGATCGCGCAATCACCATCTGGTCCGTCCGGAAGCGAATCGGATTTCCAGAACTCCCGCACTCCATCGAGCGGACGCTTTTCGGCGAGCGCGATCTCTCCGAGAATCAAGTGAAACAGTGGCGTCGCTCGAACCTTGTAAGCTGAATCGCGGGCGTCCGCCTCGAACTCGGCGAGCAGAGCGCGTGCTTTGTCGGGACGGCCGGCGTCGGCGTACGCGATGGCGGCTGATCCATACGGTCGTTGCTCGAGCGGCAGAGTGCGAGGCGGCGTGCGCGCCAGGGCGGCATCGAGACGGTGGATACCCTGCTCATGTTGCTCGAGGAACCAGATTGCGCCGACGGCAGCATCAATCGAATCGTCGAGCGGCCGCAACGGGACACCTCGTACCGCATTCAGCTCTCGCACTTGCTTGAGCAAGGTACCAGCCTCGCGAAACCGACCACGAAGCACGGCGAAGGTGGTGAGATTGGCTAACGCCTCGATTTTCGACACCGGATTCGGGTCATTACGTCGATCGCGCCAGAATCCTTCGGCGGAATCGATCTGTCCACGCTGATACGCGAACGACGGGTACATCTGCGTCCGCACCGACGGGAATCGCCGACGCAGCTCGTTGTAAACCGACTCCGCCTGCGGGATCTTCCCCTGGATAAAGAGAGTGCCTGCGTAGTTGGAAAGGCTCACCTGCGGCGCCCGCGGTGATGTGGCGATCACGCGGTAGAGCGACTCGGCGCGCGCGTATTGGCGCAAGCTGCGGAGGTCGTTCGCCAGGTTATTCAGTGCAGCGGGGTCGAGCGAGTCGATATTCAATACTTGCTGAAACGCCTCACCTGCCTTGCGACGATCACGGCCGGGTCCGATCTGATAATATGTCCCAATGGCGAGATAGCGTTCCTTTTCCGGGAGTCGTTTACTGAACTGCAAAGCACGTGTGAGGGCGCTATCGCTTTGCGGTCTCGGCATGCCGTTGTTCGAGAGCGCCACGCCGAGCTTGCGGTACGCCATGGCAAACGTCGTGTCGATCGCGACGGCCTCTCGCAATAGCGCCGCCGATTTCGTGTAGTCGCCTTCGAGGTCGAAGGCGCGATTCGCCTCGGCATACTTGCGGAGCGCCTCGAGAGAGCTCGTCGTGACCTGGTCGAGCGCCGGTGCTTCGCGCACGGACTTGAGCGATTCACCAATTCGGCCACGCAGCTTTCGTGTCAGCTCATCGATAGCATCGAGGAGCTGGCTTGGCGAATCGACAGTTTTGCGGTAGGCAGCGAGCTCGTTGCCGGAGTCGGCCGCGACGAGCCGGATCGACACCACATACCCGCCGGCGAGCGGCGTTAGGCCACCGGCAACAATCGCGCGTACGCCCTCGCGCTGCGCGATCTCGCGGGCGAGGGGAACGTCGACCGTCGTGATCGACGGACGCTGCATACGCACGAGCGCCGCCGCGATCGCCGACGGCGGCATGATCGAGATCACCCGCGATTCGCCCAAATTGGTGCGCACAGCCTCGGTCACGAGATGTGAGAGCGACGTGTCGTTGCGCGCCGTGAAATCGGTAACGAGGACTCGCTCGCGACCATGCAGCGTTCCGGCCGCGAGCAGGGAGGCGGCAGGTCCGATGCCGAAGAGACGCAGCACCATCACTGCGACGACGGCGGCCACGAATGCGCCGAGCGCAACGGCCCCACCACGAAAGACGCGTTTCCAGGTGAGGTGAGGGCTGACTTTGAGGGCCAGATGGGTCACCGCGCTGTGTGCCGCCGGTGTACCTCCCGGCGTGAGCGCCGGCGTTCGCGATGCCACTCTGCTCGTCGTGTGATGGGCATAGGCAATCGCAAGCAGTACCGGCAATCCGGCCGCCATCAGAATGACCGCACCACTGAAGACCCAGTCGGGAACGCCTAACGCGATCATTGCCGCCTTCGCGACCAGCGCGACGATTGCGAACGTCCCTGCATAGAGGAGGAGAGCACGACGAATCGAAGCCGGCCCCGAGAGGAGCATGGCGGGCAAAGTCGCACTGCTCGTCGTCACGCCTTCGAGTGTCGCCCCGATCTCGGCCGCGGATTGCGGCCGCGACGCAGGATCTTTCTCGAGGCACTGCATAACGACGCGCGCGAGCGCCGGTGGCACGTCGGGCCGAATCGTCGTGACGTCGGCCGGCGCCTCCGTGAGATGCGCGGCGAGCGTGCGCTGCGGTGTGCGTCCCGCGAACGGCGGCTGGCCCGTCAGCAGCTCGTAGGCCATGCAGCCGAGCGAGTAGAGATCAGCGCGATGATCGACGTTCGGATCGCCCGCGGCTTGTTCAGGGGAGATGTAGGCGGGAGTCCCGACTGATGTACCGAGCTGCGTGAGTGCCGTGTCGGTGCTCGAAGCGCGAGCAGCGCTGATGGCTTTGGCGATGCCGAAGTCGGTTACGACCGCGGTGCCACCCGACAGCAGGACGTTGTCGGGCTTGATGTCACGGTGAACCACACCGCGCTCGTGCGCGTAGGCGAGTGCCCGCGTGACGTCGCGCAGAATGTTGATGACTTGTGAGATCGGCAGTGCGCCGTCGCGTGCGAGCCGCACTCGAAGGGACTCGCCCTCGACGAAGGGCATCGTGTAAAACGGCACGCCGTCACCTGGCCGGCGGCGAGCACCGGTACGATCTGCGCCTGCTGCAAGCTGGCGGCGAGGTGGACCTCTCGATTGAAACGATCGACGTTGACGCCGGCGCTCAGATCAGCGGGGAGAACCTTGATGACGACTTTGCGGCCGAGCGCATTCTCCACGGCAAGGAAGACGCGCGACATGCCGCCGCCGCCGAGCTCGCGCTCGAGCGTGTAGGCGGAACCGAGCGCCTTCTGGAGCTGGGCGCGCCAGTCCATCGACCCCGCCGGAGGAGCAGAGGAAGTAGGTGTAGACACGGCTCTATTGTAGGCCGAGTTCGACGATGTTGCCACCGGGAATTGGTGGATGTAGCGACGTCTCTGCATCGTGAGAGCGCGCGCGCGGGAAGCCATCTTGACATCCATGTGTACTAGGTGGCATAGTACACCATGCTTCCGTTCGCGGTCGCGCTCAGGTCCGGCGAGTCGCCGTATCGCCAAATCGTCTATGCCGCGACGAAGGCAATCGTGTCCGGTGAGCTGCCGGCGGGAAGCACGTTCCCGTCGGTGCGGGAGCTCAGCCAGGCGCTCAAGATCAACCCGAACACGGCGCAGAAGGTCGTTGCCGAGTTGGTGAGGGATGGGTTGATCGCAGTCCGGCCGGGCGTCGGCACCGTCGTCACCGATGGCCGCCGTGCGTCTCCCGCCGAACGGCGCGCGCTGCTCTCCACCGAAGTGGAGCAGCTCGTCGTCGAGGCCAAGCGGCTCGGTCTTGACGAAGACGATGTCGTCAGGGCCGTTCACGAGCGCTGGGCGAAACTGTTCAGTGATGATGAGAAAACACGCACGCGGTGAAACGATGAAAAGGCCGAACCCTCGTCGCTTCGCTTCTCGGGATGACATGTTCGCGGAGGTTTCCGATGGCTGCCATTGAAGCGCATGGCGTGAGCTACTCGTACGGACGCGTCGAAGCGTTGCGCGATCTCGAGCTCGTCGTTCCGGACGGTGCCCTGTACGCGCTCCTCGGCCCGAACGGCTCCGGTAAGACGACGCTTTTGCAAGTTCTCATCGGGCTGCGTCGGCAGCAGCGAGGGCGTAGCTCGTTACTCGGCGTCGACAACCTGGCCCTGTCCGCTCGCGATCGCGCTCGAATTGGCTACGTCGCCGAGGGACAGTCGCTGCCGGGATGGATGCGCCTGGAGCAGCTCGAGGCCTATCTCGCTCCACTCTACTCGACGTGGGATGCGGCGCTGGCTCGCGAGCTTCGCGATCGCTTTGGCCTCGATCCCAGGCAGAAGATTGGAACGCTGTCTCGCGGTGGGCACATGAAGGCGGCGCTGCTCATGGCGCTCGCACCGCGTCCAAAGTTACTCATCATGGACGAGCCATTCACCGGCATGGATGCCCTCGTGAAGGACGAGCTCGTCCGCGGCTTGCTCGAGTCGTCCGGCAGCGAAGGGTGGACAGTGCTCCTCTCGTCGCACGACATCGGTGAGCTCGAGATGCTCGCCGATTGGGTCGGTTTTCTGGATAAGGGAAGGATGCGCCTCTCCGAGCCGATGGACGTCGTGCGCGAGCGATTCAAACGCGTCGACGTGTTGAGATCCGAGCGGTCGACGCTTCCGGCGCAGCTGCCACCCGGCTGGCTCTCGGTCGAGCAGTCTGCTGCACGTGTCAGTTTTGTCGTCCAGAACGCGGACCATGGACGTCAAGCTGACGAGTTCGCGTCGCGATTTCCTGGCGCCGTACACGTCGACGTTCGCGAAGCCACGTTGAGGGAAGTCTTCGTCGCGCTCGCGAAAGAAGGAGCAAACACAACGAAGCGGGAGGTCGCAGCATGACATGGCTCCGCCAAGTGCAGCATGTTGCGTGGAAAGACCTCCGTCACTCGCGATGGTTCGCGTGCATGTACGTGGGCGTCGTCATCCTGGCGACGTTGCGAGCGATGGCACTGCCATTTTCGAGCAACGGCCCGATCACCAGTGTGATGGTGCTGGTGGTACTCATGGGGATAATTGGCACCGCCTTCCTTGTTCAGAGCGATTCGCCGACGCGAAGCGACGCCTTCTGGGCAAGCAGGCCGTTCGATCGCGGGGCGATGGTCGCAGCAAAAATCGCCGTCCTGTCGCTGCTGCTCTTCCTGGCCGTACTCGGACAGGCGATCGCACTTCGTAGTGCGTTCAAGATCGCTCTGGCGAACGTGATCCCCATGGCTTGGGAGTCAGCCGCGATCTATGCGCTGTGGCTCCTCGCGGCATCGCTCGTTGCTGCGCTCACCCGTGACTTGCGCACGTTCATTCTCACGTTCGTCGGCGTTCTCCTGATCATTCTCCTCGTCGCATCATTCGCGACACTTAGGATCGTACTGGTCCTGAGTGCAGCGCAGCACCTGGTCGCTCTCGCGATGATCGTCCTCAGCGTTGCTCTCCTCGCGTACTTCTATCAGGCCCGT